>JAJQIE010000082.1 GCA_021199395.1 Lachnospiraceae bacterium
GAAGCGGACATGGAGATGTACCGTGAGTTCACGGCTGAGCAGGAAGCTCTGTATCGGCTTATGGGATGGTTCCCGCAGATCGATTTAAAGGAGAGGGAATTGCGATGCGGCGGCGATGAGGAGCTGATTTATCGCGTGATGGCGGACGGAGTGGAAGAAATGCTCTCAATAGGCGAGGTGCGGTGTACAAATCGCTTCCGCGCGCGCCGGAGGATCCGTCAGGTAAAGGTATCGGTTGGCGTTTCCGTTTCCGGCGGCCTGCTGGATCTGGATATTATGACGGACGATGTGCCGCCGGAGGAATTGCTCGATATACTGAACAGCTACCGGGAGAAGAAGTCATATTACCGCTTAAAGGACGGCTCTTATGTCAATCTGGACAACCAGTCGCTGGAGCTTCTTTCGGAGCTGATGGATTCCATGCATTTAAAGCCTAAGGAATTTGTAAGTGGGAAAATGCATCTGCCGCTTTACCGGACGCTGTACCTGAACAAAATGCTGGAGGCAAATGACAGCGTATACAGCGACAGGGACAGCCGCTTCCGCGAGATGGTCAAAGAATTCAAGACGGTAAACGACGCTGATTTTGACGTTCCGGAAAGCCTGTCCAAAATCATGCGCAAATATCAGAAGGATGGCTACAAATGGCTTCGCACGCTCGAAGCGTGGCAGCTCGGCGGGATCCTGGCGGACGACATGGGGCTTGGAAAGACGCTGCAGATCATCGCGCTTCTTCTTTCAGCGAAGGAGCGGCGGCAGAGCCTGACGCCTGCGCCGTCCCAGGAGCCTTCGGCTGCTCTCATAGTCGCACCGGCTTCCCAGGTATTCAACTGGGGCGAGGAGATTGCCCGGTTTGCGCCGCAGCTCAGGGTGCTGCTGGTGACGGGGACGCAGGAGGAACGGCAGGAGAAAATTGCGGGCTATGGGGATTTTGACATACTGGTGACGTCCTATGATTTGTTGAAAAGAGACATTCATCTCTACGAAGATGTTGCATTTGAATATGAAGTGATTGATGAGGCGCAGTATATTAAGAACCATACGACAGCGGCAGCGAAAGCGGTAAAGGTCATCAGGAGCAGGTATCGGTTCGCACTGACCGGTACGCCGATTGAAAACCGTTTAAGCGAGCTGTGGAGTATTTTTGATTTTCTGATGCCGGGCTTTCTGTATTCCTATGAGGTGTTCAAACGTGAGATAGAGACTCCGGTCGTAAAATATCAGGACGAGTATGCGATGAAGCGCCTGCAGAAAATGGCGGGTCCCTTTATTCTGCGCAGGCTGAAAGCAGACGTCCTGAAGGATTTGCCGGATAAGCTGGAAGAGGTGCGTTATGTCCGCTTCGCGAAGGAGCAGCAGCAGCTTTATGACGCTCAGGTGCTGCATATGCGGGAAACTCTCGCATCTCAGGACGCGGATGAGTTCAATAAAAACAAGCTTGCCGTCCTTGCCGAGCTGATGCGGCTGCGCCAGATCTGCTGTGACCCGACACTCTGCTATGACAGCTACCGGGGGGAATCAGCAAAAGCGGACGCCTGCATGCAGCTGATTCAGAGCGCCATCGATGGCGGTCACAGGATGCTTCTGTTTTCACAGTTTACGACCATGCTGGAAATTCTTCAGCACAGACTGGATCAGGAGCAGATCCCATACTACACGATTACGGGTGGTACGGCAAAGCAGAAGCGGCTGGAGATGGTAAAGGAATTTAATGCCGGAAGCGTCCCGGTGTTCCTGATCTCGCTGAAAGCGGGAGGGGTCGGGCTGAATCTGACCGGCGCGGATGTCGTTATCCATTATGATCCGTGGTGGAATGTCGCCGCGCAGAATCAGGCGACCGACCGCGCGCACCGGATCGGCCAGACGAAGAAGGTCACTGTGTATAAGCTGATCGCGAAGAACTCGATCGAAGAAAAGATTCTGAAGCTTCAGGAGGATAAGAGCGCGCTCGCCGATCAGGTAATCAGCGGCGAGACCGGGCAGCTTAGCAGCATGACGAAAGAGGATCTGCTTGCACTTCTGGATGGAAAAGAATCATAACGTCAAGAATTCGTTGACTCTGTCTTTTCAATCAAGTATAATGTGACCTATCAGAAGAAAAGTGCGCTTGCGGACTTTTCTTGATAGGTCAGTGGCAGAATCAGAAAGCTGCGAGTTGCCGCTATCGCGAAGCGATTTTAAATAGCGGCAACGATCTGACAGGTGCACGGAGTGCGCGTGTCGTTACCCGAACAGCGGCAGATGTGCGGAGCACATCTGGATTCTGACACTTGTCACACGAAGGAACAAAGTTCCGATAGTGTGACTTCAGAAGAAAAGTGCGCTTGCGGACTTTTCTTGATAGGTCAGTGGCAGAATCAGAAAGCTGCGAGTTGCCGCTATCGCGAAGCGATTTTAAATAGCGGCAACGATCTGACAGGTGCACGGAGTGCGCGTGTCGTTACCCGAACAGCGGCAGATGTGCGGAGCACATCTGGATTCTGACACTTGTCACACGAAGGAAGGAAAAATCATGGTCAGGAGTATGACAGGCTTTGGCAGATGTGAGTATCTCCAGGGCAGCAAAAAGTTTACAGTGGAAATCAAGGCGGTGAATCACCGCTATTTTGACGTTAATATTAAAATGCCGAAGAAATTCAGTTTTTTTGAAGCCACGATTCGCAACGAACTCAAGACCTGGGTTCAGCGCGGAAAAGTGGATCTGTATGTGACATATGAGGATTATGCGGAGGAGACGGTTGCGCTGAAATACAACGAAGCGCTTGCGGGTCAGTATCTGGCTTATTTTCACCAGATGTCAGAAAAATTTGGATTGACAGAGGACGTCACAGTGTCGCGTCTGGGACGATGCCCGGATGTGTTTTCGATGGAAGAACAGGATATTGATGAGAATGAGATATGGGAGGTTCTGCAGCATGCGCTTTGGGGCGCGTGCGAACAGCTGTCAGCCTCCAGAGAAAAAGAGGGAGAATCTTTAAAAACAGATATTCTTGACAAATTGGCGAGAATGGATGAAAATGTAAGTCTCGTAGAAGCCCGCTATCCGCAGATTGTCGCGGAATACCGCACAAAGCTGGAGGACAAGGTAAAGGAGCTGTTGGCGGATACGCAGATCGAGGAGTCGCGTATTGCCTCGGAGGTGGTGCTTTTTGCGGATAAGATCTGTACGGACGAGGAGACGGTGCGTCTGCGCAGCCATATCCATACCATGCAGGCGGCTCTTACCGGAGGCGGCGAGATCGGGCGGAAGCTTGATTTTATCGCGCAGGAGATGAACCGTGAAGCGAATACCATTCTTTCCAAGGCAAATGATCTGGAGACTTCAAATATTGCGATTGACCTGAAGACGGATGTAGAAAAGGTCCGCGAACAGATCCAGAACATAGAATGACAATTTCGCGCAAATCCGTTATGTTGCGGATGAGTCGGCGGCGAAGCTGCGGGGATACCTGTAAATAAAGGGAATAAAAATATGGCAGATCTGGTTAATATTGGTTTTGGAAATCTTGTAAATACAGAGAAGGTGATCGCGGTGGTGAATCCGGACGCGGCGCCCATCAAACGAATGGTGCAGAACGCGAAGGAGCAGCAGCGGGTCATTGACGCTACACAGGGACGCAGGACAAAGGCGGTGATCGTCATGGAAACGGAGCAGATTGTGTTGTCTGCCGTACAGCCGGATACCATCGCGCGGCGTCTGGGTGTGGGCGCTTACGCAAAACGTGGAGGTACGACGGAAAGCGATCCGGACAGAGAGCCGTTGGCGGATGTATCAGCAAAGAGGGAACCGAAGGGAGACTAGTTATGGACAGAAAGGGAATCCTGATCGTAGTATCCGGATATTCCGGGGTCGGAAAGGGTACGCTGATGAAAGCCCTGACTGCACGTTATGGCCAGTATGCGCTGTCGATTTCAGCGACAACGCGGGAACCCAGGGAGGGCGAGGCCGATGGGAGGGAATACTTTTTCAAGACAAAGGAGGAGTTTGAAGAGCTGATTGCACAGGAGCGCCTGATTGAATACGCGAGCTTCTGTGATCATTATTATGGTACGCCCAGAGATTATGTTGAAGAACAGCTTGAGCAGGGGCGTGATGTCATTCTGGAGATTGAACAGCAGGGGGCGCTCAAGGTAAAGGAGAAGAACCCGGACGTCCTGATGCTTTTTGTCATGCCGCCAGATACAGAGACGCTGGTAAAGCGGCTCAGGGGGCGAGGTACGGAGCCGGAGAAAGTGATACAGCAGAGACTTGTGCAGGCAGTGGAGGAGTCAAAGCATGTGGATCAATATGATTATATGATCGTGAATGACGACCTGGAACGGGCGGTGGAGGAGCTGCACCATCTGATCGAGAGTCAGCATACCATGATAAACAGGAATCTGGACTTTGTAAGGCAGATTCAGAAAGACCTGGTGCTTTTGGCGGATGCACAGACGCCGGGGAAAAAGAATTAAATGACAGAAAACAACATATGTTGTTCACAGACCACTATTTTAGATGTGATCAGGAAAGGAGAATGAAAGTATGTTACACCCATCGTATTCTGATTTAATGAACGTAGTCAACAGTGAGGTAGAGGAGGGGGAGACGCCGGTTGTAAACAGCCGTTACTCTATTGTGATGGCGACCTCCAAGCGGGCGCGCCAGATCATTGCGCGCCAGACCAAGGCCGGAGAGGATATGAAAGCGTTTACCGTTTCCAAGCCTCTTTCAAAAGCGGTAAATGAGCTGTATACCGGACAGCTCAGGATTCTGCCCGGTGAGGAAGAGAGTGAACAGGAAGAAGAGTAATGCTGCGATAACGGAGGAATCAGATTGAAGAAAGTAAAGGAGTTCAGCAGAAGCTATATTTTTCTTTCCATTCTCTATATTGCGATTGGGATTGTGCTTCTGGTCTGGCCGAATCTGAAAATTGAAACGATCGGAAATGGTCTTGGCATTATCATGATCGTGGTCGGGGCGACCTACGCAGTGATTTATTTTACGGGGAACAGGAAGCAGGAAGGCTATCTGCAGGTTGATCTGGTGATCGGGATTGTCTGCGCGGCGTTTGGCGTGTTTATTTTGCTGACGCCGGAATTCCTTGCCATGATTCTTCCATTTGCGATGGCGACTGTGCTGCTTGTGGGTGCGATCGTCAAGATACAGAGTGCAGTCAGTATGAAACGCCTGTTTATCAGACGATGGTATCTTGCCCTGATCGGCGCTCTGATCATTATTGCGCTTGGCATTGTTTTGCTGGTTTTCCCGTTTAAGAAGGATTCGTACATGCTTTTGTACATCGGTGTCTGCCTGATCCTGGACGGCCTGACCAATCTGATGGGGCTGTTCTGTATAAAGCTCCGGACGAAAAAGCTGGAGAAAATACAGAGGAAGAATCCGGGCGTGGATATAAAAGCGCTGATCGAGGATGAATGGGAAAAGGCGGATGCTGTAAAAGCGGAGAGAAAGGCCAGAAAGAAGGAAAGGAAGCAGACGGAGGTTGTGGTAGATGAGGCAGAGGATGTTACTGACAATGAGAAGACACCTTCTGCAGCACAGGAGGGTTCGCAGCCAGAAAAGACTGCCGCGGATACTGCTGTGGACAGGCCAGAGGATAAACCAGGGAAAAGAAAGCTATTCCCGAAAAAATCCACTGCTGCTGAGAAAACTACAATACAGCCGGATACTATAATAGATGGAGAGACAGTTGATTCGCCGTCTGTGTGTGAATCGAAAGAGGAAAATGTGTCATTTCCGGTTCCTGTGGGGGAACAGGCAGACAGTTGTGAATCTGACAAAGAGAGCGAGGACATAGAACAGTCATGAAGGTCATGTTTGTTTCACTCGGCTGTGATAAAAATCTGGTCGATTCTGAAGAAATGCTGGCTCTGCTTACCTCGCACGGATACACGATCACAGATGATGAGACAGAGGCGGACGTTATTGTCGTAAACACCTGCTGCTTCATCAATGACGCGAAGGATGAGAGCGTCCAGACGATTCTGGAAATGACAGAATACAGGAAATCCGGCAGCTGCAGGGCATTGCTGGTGACAGGATGTATGGCGCAGCGCTACCGGCAGGAGATTCTCGATGAGCTTCCGGAGGTAGACGCTGTCCTCGGCACGACCGCCTATGAAAAAATTATTCCTGCGATTGAAAAGGCACTGGGAGGCGACCGCAGTATCGAGGAGGAATCACTAACTTATCTGCCGCATCCGCAGAAGAACCGTGTGGTGACGACGGGAGGACACTACGCTTACCTGAAAATTGCGGAGGGCTGTGACAAGCACTGTACGTACTGTATTATCCCTAAGCTTCGCGGACCGTATCGAAGCGTACCGATGGAAGAACTGGTTTCGCAGGCGGAAGCTCTGGCACAGCAGGGTGTAAAGGAGCTGATTCTGGTCGCTCAGGAGACGACGGTTTACGGCGTTGACCTGTACGGTTATAAATGCCTGCATCTGCTGCTGGAAGCTCTCTGCCGGATCAGCGGCCTGCGCTGGATCCGGATTTTGTATTGTTATCCGGAGGAGATTTATGACGAGCTGATCGAGGTCATGCGGCGTGAACCTAAGATCTGCCATTACCTGGATCTGCCCATACAGCATGCGTCCGACGCTGTGCTGAAACGTATGGGACGCCGCACGACACGTGCGGATCTGACTGCGATTATTGAGAATCTGCGGAAAAAAATTCCGGATATCGTGCTTCGCACTACGCTGATCGCCGGCTTTCCGGGTGAGACGAGGGAGCAGCACGAGGAGGTGATGGACTTTATCGATGAGATGGAGTTTGACCGCCTTGGCGTGTTTACCTATTCGCAGGAGGAGGACACTCCCGCCGCTTCCATGCCGGAGCAGCATGAGGAGGAGACGAAGCGAAACTGGCAGGAGGAGCTGATGGAGCTGCAGCAGGAGATCGCTTTTGACCGGGCGGAAGCGATGGTCGGGCATACCGTGACGGCGATGGTAGAGGGCGAGATTCCGGAGGAGCATGTCTATGTGGCGCGCACATACGGGGACGCTCCGAACGTGGACGGCCTGCTGTTTCTGCATACGGACGAGACGCTGATGTCCGGCGATTTTGTCCGGGCAAAAATCACAGGCGCTGCGGAATATGATTTGATTGGAGAGATTGCGGATGAATTTACCGAATAAGCTGACAATGCTTCGCATGTGCATGGTACCGGTATTTGTGGTGCTGATGCTTGCGGATTTGAAAAATGGAAATTATTGGGCCGGACTTGTGTTTATTCTGGCGAGTGCGACGGACGCGCTGGATGGCTACATTGCCAGAAAGAACAACCTGATCACGGATTTTGGAAAGTTCATGGATCCTATCGCGGATAAGCTTCTGGTGTGTTCCGCGCTGATCTGTCTGGTCGCGCAGGGCGAGCTGGCGGCATGGGTGGCCATCATCATTATCGGACGGGAGTTTATCATCAGCGGATTTCGTCTGGTGGCGTCCGAAAAAGGGACTGTGATCGCGGCGAGCTACTGGGGTAAATTTAAGACCATCGCCCAGATGCTGATGATTATCGTGATGATATTTGATTTTGGCGGTGTATGGGAAGTGATAGCACTGGTTCTGATATGGGTCGCGCTGATCCTGACCGTGATATCGCTGATCGATTACCTGAAAAAGAACTGGAGCCTCATGGAAGGACAGATGTAAATCCGGTTCCTGCAGCCTCTGAGACCATGAATTTGATGATACTATAGCCATAGGTCAGTCGGCACGGTATGATTTAAAAAGCTTATTTTGAAGCTTTTGAAGCCTGTAAACGTGGATAAAGCGTATGGGGATGGAGGCGGTGGCTGTGAAGAGTTTTAATACATCTGTCATTTGCAGAAGATGTTTTAATCAGGCGAAAGCGAAGCTTACCGGAATCAGGAAAATAGTCATAAATGAGAAAACGATTCTGGAGGTCATTGTGTGATGGTTTGGTATACTGAATCCCGTCGAAAAGTTATGCTGCTACAGAGAAAAACTGGTGCAGGAAGCATTGAGAATACTGGAAGCAATATTTACCCCACATTTCCATGATGAAATGTGGGGTTTTGTCTTAACAGGGGATACCATCAGGCGTTTCGGAACCTCAACGTGATGCTGAAGGAGGGTCCAACAAATTACGTACCGGATGATTCCCGTTTGTATCCAGCTTGCTCAGATAGCCCATCGCCTGTATCTTTGCAAGAAGCTCAGGCAGGTCGCGGCGGAGCAGGGGTTCCCCGCCCACGACCAGTTCTCCATTGTGGCAGAATGGGCGGCGTAAATCTCAGCCGCCCAAAAATATCGTGCAGGCGATCCTGCCCGGATAGTCTAAAAGTGTCAGCTATTGTAAGCCCTGAATGTGCATAATCCTGCGTCACCTCGCGCGCTGTTTTGTAAAAGAAAACGACGTGAGTCGTTTTACTTTGCGCCGGACACGAGGCTGCGTAAGCAACCCTTTCTTGCGCGTCCGTGTGCATCATTTACAGTGAATGATAAAAGAATTTTGTCGTTCACTGTAAGCTTCCAACAGGGTCTGACAGCAGGAATTATTTTTTGTTTTCCCGCTCCGCCTTTTTCAACGCGCGAACTTTCAGCGGCAGGCCGAACAGGGTAATAAACCCGCTTGCGTCATGGTGGTCGTACAGGTCGCCGATCGTGAACGAAGCGAGGGATTCGTTGTACAGAGAGTACGGTGAGGTCGTGCCAGCCTTGATGATGTTGCCCTTGTAAAGACGGAATTTCACTTCGCCGGTCACATTCTGCTGCGTCACATCGACAAACGCCTGGATGGCTTCACGAAGCGGAGTAAACCACTTTCCCTCATAAACGACCTGCGCGAACTGACTGCCGAGCTTTTTCTTTGTCTCCAGCGTCTCGCGGTCAAGAATGAGTTCTTCGAGCTGCTCATGCGCGGCCATCAGGATGGTGCCTCCGGGAGTCTCATAGACGCCGCGGGATTTCATGCCGACCACGCGGTTCTCTACGATATCTACGATACCAATACCGTGCTTGCCGCCCAGCGCGTTCAGCTCTGTGATAATCTCAGAAACCTTCATTTCTTTGCCGTTCAAAGTCTTTGGAATACCGGCTTCAAAGGTCATGGTCACAGACTCGCCCTGTTCAGGAGCCTTTTCCGGCGTCACGCCGAGTACCAGCATATGGTCGTAATTCGGCTCGTTTGCCGGGTCCTCCAGCTCCAGTCCTTCATGGCTGATGTGCCAGAGATTCCGGTCGCGGCTGTAGCTTGAATCCACGGCAAACGGAAGATGAATACCGTGCTTTTCACAGTACGCGATCTCATCTTCACGGGACTGCATCGTCCACACATCTGTCATTCTCCACGGAGCAATGATTTTGATGTCCGGGGCAAGCGCCTTGATAGCGAGCTCGAAACGGATCTGGTCGTTTCCTTTGCCGGTCGCGCCGTGGCAGATTGCCACCGCGTTTTCCTTGCGGGCGATTTCCACCAGCTTTTTTGCGATGACCGGACGCGCCATTGAGGTGCCGAGCAGATATTTGTGCTCATATACCGCACCGGCTTTTACGCATGGCATCACAAAATCGTCGCAGAATTCGTCAACAATGTTTTCTATATATAGTTTAGACGCGCCGGAGAGCTTTGCGCGCTCGTCCAGACCGTCCAGCTCATTTCCCTGCCCGACGTCTACACAGCAGCAGACGACGTCATAATCAAAATTTTCTTTCAGCCACGGGATAATCGCGGTGGTGTCAAGTCCGCCGGAATACGCGAGAACTACCTTTTCTTTCATAAAATCTTCCTCCTCTGAATTTTCAGTACACAGTTTACAGCCATTAACCAATATATAGCAATCGGCGCGAAGTTGCAAGCAGAAAAGTGATAAAGTGCAAAGGGCTCAACTGAATTTATTGTATCTGGCGGTGACCTTTGCTTTTGAACTGATGGTGACTTTCGCCTTGTAAACGGTATCGCCGGATGTCGCGCTGTCATTTACCTCATAATATTTATAACCATTTGAGCCTTTGAAGGTACCTCCTGTGATCCTGATCGTACCGCCCCAGGCTTTAAACAGGATACCATTGTCTGTCATGGTGAAGGTACCGCCGGATACTGTGACCTGAGCGCCGGTATTGCATGTGATGGAGTCAAAGGCGGAGGTAAACCTGCCGCCGGTTACGGTAAGCACAGAGCCCGAACCCTGGCAGAACAGCGCATGTCCGTAGCTTTTGTTTGTATTTTTAAATGTACCGCCGCTGATTTTCATGGTTGCACTATACATGTTATTGACGATGTAACCACTGTCAGATGTAAACGTGCCATCCGTAATGGTGCAGGAAGCAGATTCACTGTTGTCGACACAGGTACTGGAAGCGGAGAATGTCCCTCCTTTTATGGTCAGCCTTCCTTTTTTGGTGGAATTGGCGATACAGAAGCCCTCGCTGCTGAATTTACCGCCGCTGAGGACCAGCTTGCCTTTATTTTCAAGCAAATTTGCGGTCGTGGAGAATGTCCCCCCTTTGATGGTCATTGTACCGCTGTTTGAGATCAGGTACGTGGTGGTATAATCTGTGGATGTGCGCTTAATTGTGCCTTTTTTTACAGTCATCGTCCCCTGATTGATGATATTTCCCTGATACGTGCCGCCATTGATTGTCAGCGTGCCGTTCTTTGCTACCTTGATTGCCTTTGTATCGGTGTTTTTGATCTTTCCGTTCGTGATCGTGACAGTGCCTTTCTTCAGATAGAAGCAGGCGTTCTTTTTAAACGTGAGCGTTTTTCCGTTCAGATCCAGTGTAAAGGCGGTCTTAGCGGAGCGGTTGACTGTGATCGTAGAGGTACAGGTAACGTTCGTTTTCAGCACGATCGTTTCCCCGGCGTTCACAGCAGAGATCGCTTTCTCCAAAGAGGTGAAATTCTTTTTTCCGATTGTCGCGACTGTTTTGGACGAGGCGGCAGAGACAGGTATCGCCAGAAGAGCGACAGCAAAAAGACACAGTACCGCCAGAGCAAAGAATTTTTTGAGATTCTGTTTCATAGCTTGTTCCTCCCTGTATTTTCAGATGATTTTTCAGATAATTTTATTGTGGCGGTTTTTCACGCAAAAGTCAAGGAAAAGATGGGAAAGCGCGATTGAAAAAACTGTTTGAGAATTTTGGAAAAGAATGTTGAAAACAGTATTTTCAAAAAGTTTATTGATTTTATTTCCTGAACATTTTTGATGCAAATTCTTCCTCGTCCTTATAAACGGTTGACAGGCACATTTCTATTTCTCCTTTTTACTACAAATCATGATTCAATCTATCCGGCTGCTGAATTGTTTGAGCAGATGGCTGCTGTCGAGCGAAACGGAAAAATTCCTTCCGCGATGGTTCCACATTGCCTGAAATGCGGCGCACTCATGCAGATTCACGGAGCAATTGAACGCAGCTTCATACCGAATCATGAGGAAAAACAACGGTTAGAAGATTTTCTTGCAAAATATCACAGCAGGAATCTTGTTATTCTGAAACTTGGCATTGGGGCAAGGAATCAACTGATCGAAGATCCGCGGATGCGGCAGACTGCCAATGAACCAAATGCGACCTGTATAACCCTCAATCCTGGCGATATATATCACTCAGGGATATTCAGAATAAATCCTATGGGCTGGACGGATATCTCAGTGATATTATGGGAAAGTTAAGGAATTTATGTGAAGAATAGATATGGCGACAACAATAGCGTTATTTCAATTCATATTTTTCTTGAACTTTTCCAAGCTATTTTATGAAGAAAATCAAGGACACTGGAATTTTAAATTCAAGCGTTTTCACAAAACAGACAGAATGATTTATAATATAAACTTCGAGATTCTCACTGCTTGCAGCAGAGGATCTCGAAGCTCAACGAGCAGCTATGCTGCGAGTATAATATGACTTGTCAAAAGAAAAGTGCGCATGCGGACTTTTCTTGATAGATACATTAAAAGCGGAGAAATAACTTTTGGGGAAGGGGGTTCCATATGAGTACAATAGAAGCAACTTTGTCTATGATGGAAGTAATGCCGGAAGATGCAAGAATTAAGGTGATGGAATATGCTCAGAAGCTTTTTACATCCAGAAAACCTGCCAGTCCATTTGTTTCGCTGAAAACAGAACAGATTCTGTCGGATCTTGATAAAGCGCATGAGCAGATTGAGGAAGGAAAAGGAGTTTCGGCTGATGCTGCTATGGCAGAACTGGGGAGGCGGCATGGATTCATTTAATGTGATTATGGCACCACAAGCAGTAGCTTTTTCTCTCATGCTTGCGGTCGAAAATCCTATGCCAGTCTTTGTCGGGGAGGAAGTGCAGCCGGAAAACTTAACTGAAACAGAGTAGGAATTCACCGCCGTCACCTTAAATGAGGTGACCCATTCGATCTTCTACGCGCCGCAGTATGTGACGATTGAGCTTGGCTATTTTGAGGAGGAGGGCATTGACCTGACGGTCGTGACGGGTTTCGATGCGGATAAGGCGATGACTGCGCTGATTTCCGGTGAGGCGGATATCGGGTTTATGGGAGCGGAATCCTCGATTTTATACCTACAGCGGCGGCGCAACGGACGCGCAGGTCAATTTTGCGCAGCTTACCCAGCGCACCGGGAATTTTGTGGTCGCCAGAGAGGATACTGATGATTTTAAGTGGTGTGATTTGATTGGAAAAGACGTTTTGGGCGGATGCGCCGTGGCGTACATATATTAATATAAATTATGAGAAGAAAACCGCTTCTCATAATACTCCAGAATCTAGCGATTCTGTCGTTAACTTATCGAGTGAAAACCCGCAAGCGCGTTTCTACGCTCCGCTTCGGTCGGCGAATATCCCGCATAAAATGCGGGATGCCTCCCGGCGAGGGCTAAACGGACATCCACTGGATGCCCAGTGCCCTTCCGATAAGTTAAATTATGAGACAATCGTAATTTTGTGCAACTGGGTGGAAAGGATGGAACAAAATGAACGATTTGAAACAGAGGATTCATGACGACAGCAACGGCCTGGACTTCGTGCTTGTTGTAGCGGAAAGAGTAAATGACAACAAGAGGAAATTCTTCCTTCTGTTATGAAGTGACGATTCGAACTGATACATTTCAAAAGGTGACATTCAAGAGACTGCAGGAAAATTTTAAATTCCTGTTGACATTTGCATTGATATCTTCTAAACTAAATTTTGTGATAGGCCATTCCTATCTTATAAAAGTTCCATACTTCTTTTTTAGGAGGTTATGTACTTTTGTAAAAAGCGGTGAGTCCTACCGTTAAGTGGAGCCGATAAAATCAGTGAGTCCTACTGTGAGTGGAATCTTTTTAACAGGCTGCGTAAGAAACGCAGCCTGTTTCAGTCCCGACCTTTCGCGAAGCGAACTTAAATGGTCGGAACAGGCAGCTTCTGGTAAAAAGACAATTTCATTTAGAGCTGACTAAGGAAGCGGGCATTTTAGTCTGTCAGTAGATTAAAGCTGGAGGGCGATGCATATCCCTTGTTTGAATGATTGAGAATTTTGAGGATGGTGATCTGATTATGGAATATTATGCATTTACAGTGATGAACAAAGACCGAAAGATAACGGATGTTGAGATCAGGAACAACAAGGTCAACGTAATCAAATATTCCATGCAGATGGATGAGCAGCCGTTTTATGGTGGCCCTGTTGATCTGGAGAGGGTTTATCTGTTTCTGGAAAGCCGCTGCATGGATCGCAACAGAGATTGTCTGGACGAATATCTTGACTGGCTTGGCCTGGACGAATACAACCCATATAAGATAGTAAAAAAGACGCATGGGGTAATGTGGGAGGATTTCTTCTGGCTGAGATTTCCCGGAGAAGATATTACATGGAAGGATGTGAGAATCCGTGGAGCTGACTGATTATACGATTGGGAAAGAATATGAAAGAAGCATAGGTTTTTCCAGTATCGGTGTGCAGACGAAATATTATAAAGATGGATATTGGTATAAAAAGAACAGCTGCGGATATGAAGGAACAGCGGAAAAAGTGTGCAGTGATGTTCTTGGCTTTACAAATATTCGGGATTATGTTCCGTATGAAACCTGTCGTATTAACGGAATTTCCGGATGCCGGAGCAAAAATTTTCTGAATCCGGAACAGGAGACTTTTACGTCCTTTGCTGCAGCTTATCGTTTTGCCTACGGCGCTGACCTGACTAATAAAATATATACCTGTCAGGAACCTCGGGATCGTATCCAATTCGTGGTTGATTTTATCTACGGGTTTGCGGGACTGGATTGTACGGAATATTTGCGCACACTGTTAAGCTTCGATATGCTTGTCCTAAATATTGACCGGCATTTTCATAATATGGGATTGATTAAGTCTGAAGCAGGTTATCGGTTTGCCCCAATTTTTGACAATGGAGCAGCATTGCTTAGCAATATGACTGTTTTTCCGCCGGATGAACTCATAGAGGATAATATTGAAGCTGCTGTCAGTAAGCCGTTTTGCGGGAGTTTTGAACGGCAGGCACTGGTTCTGGGGACAAACATAGAGATTGATTATACAGGGCTTATGGCTTATATTGAGACGATCCCACATACCAGGGCAAGGGAAGTGCTTTGCTTACAGGTAAAACGATACAGGAAGTTTTTCCCTGAAATGAAAGATATTCCTTATATCAAGCGGAATCCGGAATGAGAGAATGGATTGCTCTTGCTTTTTCAGTCATTGATATCTTCTTCTTTCTGTTGTGTCGGCAATAGTTGCATCGAACATTACTTTAATCCCTCAGGGTCAAATTCTCCGCAGCTTGCTGCGGGGGCGTTCATAGTTGCGGGTTTTATCAAGAAAAAATATTGGGATGACAATCTCAGAAGAGTAGTAATAATTTATCACTGCTTTACCAGGGTGATGCGAATATCAGCATAATGGAGACTTTTTGTATTATGAAGCTGTTTTTCTTTTCAGTAATCTATTCTATACTGGCTGCTTTGTATGTTGTGGCGGCATTGTTCTCATGGGGTATTACGTTTGAAGAATTTTTTTCTTCTATCGCTTTTATCATTTTTCTTTATATAGTAATTCTGTTTATTGTGAAAAAGAAGAAAAAATTGGATGAAGAACGTAGAAGGAAACAGATATGTGCCAGAACGGCTTATTTTGCAGATGATAACATTACAGACAAAAGAATAGCAGGAACATGCGACCTCAGAAATGAAAAACTGAAAATGTATCCTCGAAATTCAAAAAGAAGGAAGAAGTTTATGAGAATATGTTTGTCCATCATTCTTCTGGCGGTATTATCAGCGGGTGTTGTTAAATATTATCATCAATCCAGATATATTCCGGAAAGCCTCATTGAATTTGCGGAAAAATACCCGGAAGCTGCGGATCGGGAGATTTTACTTATACTGGACATTTTATCGTTTTGACAGGGATTGACGAGGATGGAAATGTCACGGTTAATGATCCGAACAGCCCGTCCAACAGTAGTAAAGCATGGCCCCTTGACACTCTTGTGCCGCAGATACGGAGTCTTTGGGTTTATAAGGTATGAGAAAATTTGAACTATTTATAATCACATCAGTTATGGAGGAAAAAGACGATGAAATGTAAAAGAATGGTTAGGCTTTTTACGGCGATTTTACTTGTTTTGTTATTGACCGGATGTGCAGAAAATAAAAGCACATCTCAAAGCTCTACATCCAGTCATGTAGTGAAAACCTATGATGGTCACACGAAAGTACGAACTTCTACAGGTAGTTATTGGACTCCGCCTAAAGGTTCCCAAAAACTACCGGATGGAACAATCGTTGATTCCGAAAGATGTGTGATTGGAAATGATGGTACGGTTCATTACAACCCGAACAGCGTTGGATAAGCGTTTTTAGCAGGCTGCGTCAGAAACGCAGCCTGTTCTACCGAAGGCCAGAAATATACTTTTCAATTTTTCCTACTATATATGTGGCATTTTCAATCTGTTGCGTGGATTCTTCTTTGCTTGCGAGATAAAAGTCATCATAATCTGAAGCATTACGTATTTGTTCAGATTTTGCCAGTATCTGATAGTCATTTTGCGTAAAAAATCCTGTTCCTTTAAAGATGAACAGGTAATTAAACTGTTTTAATACTCCATTATGCGTTTGAGGCTCTGTGTCTTCAAGGACAAGCAAAGCACGGACTGCCTTTTCTATTGCATAAAAGGCTCTGTTGTTTGCGGATTTGTAGGATTGCTTATCCAGCAAATTTCTGGCGTCATCTAATAATTCCTTTGCCCTGCATAGCCTTACTTCTGCCAGAGTATAATTATAATCTTTATCCATAGAGCAACACTCCCTCTGATTCAATATTTTTGAAGTAACCATACCAGTTCTTCTTTTCCTGGAATTCTTCGTAGGGAATACTTACAAAATTTACAATGGCAAAATATCTACATGCAAGATCCGCGGATATCATCGCAAGAGCATCACTGTATTTTTTTGCCTCCGAACGATCACATTTGGTGATCAAAGCAATATCCATGTCTGAATCTGAATCAAAGTCTCCTCTTGCACAGGAACCATATAAAATTACTTTCACAAGATCATTTGCCATCACATATCTGACTGCATGCGCAGCTTCTTTTCCGATTTTTTTGATTGAAATATCGTTTAATGCAAATGATAGTTCATCCATATTAAATCACTTCCCTGGTTCAATTCGAACCTGTTGTTTATTTGACTAAAAGATACCATAAAGAAAGTTATGAATCAAGTAGCGTTTTCCCGAATATTTCATATGATAAAGAAAACCATTTTAAAGGATTATCACATGAAAAAGAAACAAATCATGGCGGCAGTTTTTTCTATGATACTTACAGTCGGGAATTCTGCAGCCGCCCTTGCTATGGAGGAAGAAGCTTCAGAACTGGTGCCTGCTGTAGCAGAAACGGAAGAGAACTCCGTTGCGGTTGACATAACTGAAACCGAGCAGGATCTCACCGCCGTCACCTTAAATGAAGTGGCCCATTCAATCTTCTACGCGCCGCAGTATGTGGCGATTGAACTCGGCTATTTTGAGGAGGAGGGCATTGACCTGACGGTCGTGACGGGCTTCGGCGCGGATAAGACGATGACGGCACTGATTTCCGGTGAGGCGGATATCGGATTTATGGGGTCGGAGTCTTCGATTTATACCTACAGCGGCGGCGCGGCGGACGCACCGGTCAATTTTGCGCAGCTTACACAGCGCGCCGGGAATTTTGTGGTCGCCAGAGAGGATACAGAAGATTTTGAGTGGAGTGATCTGGTTGGAAAAGACGTGTTGGGAGGGCGCGCAGGTGTAGTACATATATCAATGTAAATTATGAGAAGAAAACCGCTTCTCATAATACTCCAGAATCTAGCGATTCTGTCGCTAACTTATCGGGTGAAAACCCGCAAGCGCGTTTTCCTTCCGATAAGTTAAATTACGAGACGATTGTAATTTTGTGCAACTGGGTGGAAAGGATGGAAAGATTTTTATGACAATTTGTTAAATTAAAAACACCACGATTCGTTGCTGCAATAGCATAAGAAAATCATTGACTATTTATTGTTCTTGTGTAAAATGAAATCAATCCGGTAAGTGTAAAATTGACACGTGTCGGTGCCAACTAAGTGGGATAATGTCCGTATCGTCGACAATAGGAGAGGAGTAAAACGAAATTATATCTGAATGTGCCATACGCTGAGAAAGATGAAGCAAAGGCTTTAGGGGCAAGGTGGAATCCGAGAGTAAAAAAGTGGTATGTTGACACACAGCCAAAGAATTATTCGAAGTTCTCCAGATGGATTTTACGGGACACAGACGAAGCGATGATTGCTTTGAATTACATTTACGTCATAGAAGCTGAGCAGAGATGTTGGAAATGTGGGATGGTCACGCCGGTGATTGGACTTGGAATCGGAGAATATATAAATATTTATGAGGAGGAGAATAAGGATAAGGTTTTTCATGACGAACCTTATGAGGGAAAATCTACATTTGAGGAAGAGATACATCTTGCATGGGCATCGCGCGAAGAAGATATACCGCCCAGATTATTGATATACTTAAAACAAAACTATTTTGTGAGAACGCAATATTCAAGAACAATTAGAGCCAGTTGTTTTGCAAATTACTGCAAATTCTGTGGTGCGTTGCAGGGAAACTGGTTTTTATTTGACGAACCGGATAGTGTATTGTCTTCTTGCGTGCCAGACGAAGAAACACTGGTGGAAAGGATGCGTAATTTGAAGATAAAAGGTATCCACATAGAGGATGGTTTGCAGTTAAACTGGGAAGTGGGCTATTGCGCGAGGGATAATGCATATCTGAAATATGGAAATTATGAAGAGATTATTCTGTCAGAAAGACCGGAAGGCAGAGGAGTTTCATATGAAGAACTGTTTATGCATCAATAAGATAATAAAAAGCGGATTCCATGTTAATCAAGATAGACGAAATGCCAGTGGAGATTATAAAAGACGCCCGTTCGGCAGGAAGTAAATAGATGAACTCGCCGCATTGCTGAGTGAAAAGCAGGAGAGTGGCCCCGAACAATTATTGTTACATGGGAACCAGACTGATATGATTATAGCAACAGTGCGTACTGGATGGAACTTTGGGAAGAAATGCGCCAGAATGACTTTGAGATGAATCTGGTCGAAGAGTACTGCGAACGATATTGCGCCATTGATCGCGAAGTGGTATGGTATGGCAGCATGGATTTCTTTGGAAAAGAAGATGCCAAAGACAACCTTATGCGTATGAGCAGTTGGGAGATCACCGTGGAGCTTCTGGGACTGACAAAGAATGCAAAAGGCAATGGAACAGAATTGCTGTTAAACAAGCATTGTAAATATTTTTATGGTTGAAAAAGAAGGTGAAAAGACTCAATGACACGTGAAAAACTGGATGAAATGTTACAGGGTGGAGAAGGCTTTACAGTCGAATATAAAGAATGTGTAAATGGGTTAAATAACAGTGTATTTGAAACCGTCTGCTCTTTCTCAAATCGTTACGGCGGATATATTTTGCTGGGCGTACAGGAAGTAGAACATAAGGGTGTAGTAATTGGTGTCAATCCAAAGTGTGTGACCGATATGAAGAAGAATTTTGTAAATATGCTGAATAATCCGCAGAAGATACATCCTTCTCTATATCTGAACCTGGAAGCAATGGATTATGATGGAAAAACAGTGCTTTGGGTTTATGTTCCAGTTAGTTCACAGATAGAGTTCTGTGATAAAAAAATTTTTGATCGTAATGAAGACGCAGATCAGGATGTTTCCGTGTCAGCGGATCTGGTAGCTAATATTTCTAACCGCAAATCATCAACTTATATTGAACGGAAAATTTTCCCTTATGCAGATATGGATGATTTATGTGTTGATTTGATCGGAAAAGCAAGGCAAATGGCAGTTAATAGAGATAGAGAACACCCATGGAGAAACATGGATGACACGGAACTTCTGAAAAGCGCCGGTTTATATGAAAAAAACCGGGTAACCGGAGAGGAAGGTCTTAATATGGCGTGTATCCTTTTGTTTGGAAAAGCGGAAGTGATTCAGTCCTGTGTCCCTGGCTATAAAACGGATGCAATTTATCGTGTAAAAAATGTAGATCGATATGATGATAGATTGATCGTGGAAAATAACCTGATTGAAAGTTATGATATTCTGATGCAATTTATTTCAAAACATACTGACGACAGGTTTTTCCTGATTGACAATGTCAATATAAGTGTAAGAAGCGCTATCGCCAGAGAGATTGTCAGCAATATTCTGGTGCATCGAGACTTTGGCAGTGCATTTCCGGCGAAACTGATTATTGAGCGAGATAAAATATATACAGAAAACTGGAATCGGACGCAGCGTATTGGGAAACTGGAACTGGATGATTTTACACCATATCCGAAAAATCCAATTCTGTCAAAATTTTTTGTGAATATAGGATATGCAGACGGACTCGGCTCCGGTGTCAGAAATTTGTACAAGTTTACAAAAATATATTCCGGAGGGGAGCCAGATCTTGAAGAAGGGGATGTATTCCGTTTGACGGTTCCTTTGATAAATAATAGTTCCGAAAACTCGGCGATTGGAAACGATAATCCGGCGGTTGACGGTAAAAACCTGGCGATTGAGACTGAAAACCTGGCGATTGAGACTGAAAAGTTGGCGATTGAGACTGAAAAGTTGGCGATTGACGGCAAAAACTCGGTGATTGAAGACGAAAAACTGGTGATTGGGAATGAAAACCCGGCGATTAAAGGGAATGAAAAAATAATAGAAAAAATAAATATGGCGATAGAAGAAAATAAATTTAGTGAGCCCACCAGGCTAAGAATTCTACTGATTTATCGAAAAATAGGAGAAGGAAAAGTTTTTGGAACAAGTGATATTGTTCGGATTTCAGGTTGTTCATCTTCAACTGCACGTGAATTATTAAGGAAGCTTCGTAAAATGAATGTTGTTGAGAAAGTGAAAGGAAATGGAAAAGGCCGTTATATGTTTATTTCGGAATGATAAAGCAGGTAGTGTTTTTCAGGATGCTCCATATGATAAAGAAAACCATTTTAAAAGATTATCATATGAAATCGAAACGAATCATGGCGGTAGCGTTTTCTCTGATGCTTGAGATCAGGAATTCAGCGGTCTCTTTCACCAGGGATGAAGCGGCCGCATTAATTGTTGACCACAAATGCTACGATTCGTTGCTTCTATAGCATAATAAAATACTTGGCTATCCTTCATCCCTGTGTACAATGAGATTAACCAATCCGATATTGGAAATCTTTGAAAGGATCAGGAACGATGGACGAGGAATTTTCTGCCAGAACCATTTGCTCCGGAGATGTACAATATGGATATTCAGGAAATGAAATTTGGTGAGAAACTGCGCCAGGCGCGTAAAAAATGCGGCTTCACGCAAGATGAACTGGCGAAAAGGCTTTGCGTATCCAGACAGGCTGTTACGAAGTGGGAAACGGATGCGGGAACACCGGATGTACAAAATTTACCGGTGATTGCAAAAACACTGAATCTGAGTATTGATTTTCTGCTCGGCATTACACCGGATAACATTCTGGCGGAACCGAGTAAAATGGTGCAGCTGCAGGAAAGACTTTCTGTAGCAGAAGACAATAGCCGGTATTATAGATCTCTGCTGGAAGCGAACGGCATTCCATATGAAAGGCCGGTTATAGAGAATATAAAAGCAAAAGGATCGGTAAAAAACAGGAATCCACAGGGAACGGATACGGAAACAGAGCAAGAAACAGATCAGCGAACGAATCAGGAAGCGGATCAGGGAGCGCGCATCCTTTTAAAGGCAATTACATCGGATGATGCGAACCGATTTTATGGCGCATTCTGGGGACGCGAAGATGTATTCAGTAAGAGATTTGTGAATAAGCAGACTGGAAAAGTTGGATATTTTACGCAATGCAACAATTTCTGGAAATCAGGATGTCCCAAAAAGGAAAAGAAGAAAATATCATGTCACAACTGTTCCTGGCAGTCTTATCGGAAATTGAAGCTTTCTGATATTGAGGAGCATCTGCGTGGCACTACAGTAAACGGACAGGAAGTGGTGCTTGGCGTTTATCCGCTGCATGCCAATGGCACCTGTCGTTTTCTGGTATATGATTTTGATAATCATGAAAAGGATGCGGAAGAAGCTGAT
>JAJQIE010000192.1 GCA_021199395.1 Lachnospiraceae bacterium
GACACAGCCAGGAGACCACCTCCTCGGTGATGCAGCTGGCGTTGGAGTTGATGCTGACCTCCATGCCCATTTTGCGCATGGTCAGATACAGCTCCCGGATGTGGGGATAGGTGAAGGGCTCCCCGCCGGTGAGCAGGGGCGAGAGCGTCCCCGCTTCACAGGCCTGCCGGGCCACATCCAGCCAGAAGTCCAGGGGCATCAGCCCGCCCGCCTGCTCCACCTCTCCGGCGGACTTGCGCACATAGCACATTTTGCAGTGGAAGTTGCACAGGGGCGTCAGCTCAAAGGCCCCAGTGAAGGGCGCGCGCTGTCTGGCTGACCGCAAAAAAAGCTCATGGTGTATCGACGGCACCGGGTATCACCTCATCTCTTTCCAGTTGATTCTTTAGGCACTGAACCGCCCCCTCGTCCGGGCGGCACGTCAGCCGGTACACGGGGCAGCGCTTCAGCAGGTCCAGCCAGAACCGCTGGGCCTGGGTCCGCTCCTCCCCGTTCCAGGCGTCCAGGGCGGTTTGCTCCATCAGGCGTCCCAGGGCCGCCGCGGCGGGCAGCCGCTCCGCCCGGTCCTCCGGCCCCTGGCGCAGCACGGCGATGGCCCCCAGGGACAGCTCCACTCCGCTGTACACCGGGCTGCTGCCGTCCACGGGGTACCCACTGGTGATGATTTCACCGCCCGCCATGCGCAGCAGGGTCCGGTCGTTCCCGGCGATCTCCGCCCCGGCGTACTGCCGCCACAGGCGGGCCTGGGTGGTTTTCCCCGTCTGGCTGGGGGCGGTGAACAAGATCGCCCGCCCGTTCACTGCAATCCGGCTGGAGTGGAGCAAAAACGCCCCGTGGTGGGCCAAAAGCTGCTTCATGGGCAGCAGCTGGAGCACCTTGTCCGCCGTGCGGACAACGCCGGGAAAGGCCCCCTCGTTGATGTACAGGGTGATTTTGGAGAAATCTGCCGGATACGCCGTCAGGGACACCGACCCCTCCGCCCCCGGAATAGCCAGCTGATAAAATTGCCCGCCCTTTCGATAGTAGCGAAAAATCCCGTCCTCCCCGCAGAGCTCTCCCGCAACCGGGGGCAGCTTGTCCACGGGGATCACCTGCACCGGTACCGTCGGCACCCCGTCACACCGGAACGCCGCTGTACCGGGCAGCAGCTCCAGCGGCAGACCCGAATACAGCCCCAGCACCACGCCACCCACGGACAGGCACAGGGCGGGGGGGTCACATTGCGTTGCTCTCATTCCCTCGTTCATTCAAAAAGAGGGGCCGGCTGAAATCAGCCAGCCCCTCGGTCGCAAATTGCCTATAAGGTTGTCAGGAGGTGAACACGGTGGTGCTGCCCGAGCTCAGGTAGCAGGAGCAGTTCTCAAAGAAGACCATCTTGGCGGGATCCTCGAAATCAAACTCCTCCGTCTTCCAGTAGGAGCACTGGGTATAGTACGTACCGTTGTACTCGTGGTCCTCCGGGCCCAAGTCCATGATGGTCTGGCAGCCGGTGGCGATTGCTTTGTTCAGTTCATACTCCTCAATCTTCAGCGTCGGTTTTTCGTATTTAGCTTTCATACTGGTTCGCCTCTCCTTTATTCTGCCGTTACGGTGTAGACCTGACTGGCCACGCCGTCGGCGTTATAGCATACGATTTCATAAGTAGTGCCTGCCGCAACCTTGGTGAAGGAGGCGGTGAAGCGGTACTTGCCGGAGGCGTTCTTCTGGGTCATCTTCACGCCGTCGATGGTCACATAGGACACATCCTTGGAGGTCAGCACGGTAACCGTGGCCTTCTTGGTCTTGCTGGCGTAGCCACAATTCAGCGCAATGCTCTCCGGGGTAAAGACTTCAACCGCTTCCTCCTCGTCCTCCGCGCTCAGGCTGGCGGCATAGGCCGTACTGACCATGTAGAGGCTGGTCAGGCTGGTTACATCAATATCCTCGTCGTAGGCCAGATTGAACTTGTCCACGCCGGTGACCTTGATGTCGGTCAGGGCGGTCAGACCGGAGACACCCTCGATGCTCACATAGCCCACGACCGTGCCGTCGTCCAGCGTACTCACCACAACATAGTCGCTGATGTCATAGTAGCAGTCGGCGCTGTTGCCGATGGAGAAGGTACCGGAGCCGACGGTGACCTGAGAGGCGATACCGTTGGGGGCCTTCATGCCCAGGTAAATCTTATAGGACTGCGAATCCCAGTTCAACAGCGCGAAGGTCAGGTTATAGTCTTTCTTCAGATAGAACTCCTGGTCGGGGCCGATGTCGCTGTAGCCATAGGCGTCCACGATGTTGCCGTCCACGTCGGTCAGGGTGAACGCATCGTCGGCGTATTCCTCCTCATAGTCGGCGACCACCTTCGTCCGGATGTTGACCACAGCGGTGTTGGCCTCGCCGTCGGTGGCGTAGGCGGAGGCGGCGGTGGTGTAGCCGGTGTTATCCGTCGTGCTGGTGCCCATGGGGTTGTACACCCGAATGCCGTCCAGATAGAAGTCGCTGTTGCCGGAGTGGCCCATCATGCCCGCCTTATAGACGTAGATTGTCACGGTGTAGGTGTCATAGTCTCTTTCCAGAGCAGTCTCCTGATAGATGGGGATGTTGTACAGGGTCTCGTCCAGAATCTGTCCGTCATCATCAGAGGTCACCAGGTTGATGGTGTCGATGTACTGGCTGCTCACCTCATCACCGTCGCTGTCGGTCACGGTAACCTTGATATAACCGGTATTCTTGTTCACCCGGCCATAGATGGTGGTGCCGGTGCCGGTGAAGGAGTAGGTGTACTGGGCTGCGCCGTTGGTGGTATCCACTTTCAGGCTGGTGCCATAGCTGTCGCACAGGTTGTTCAGGTAGACGGCATCGGTGCCGTAGGTGCTGTCGTCGGTGGTGCCCACAAAGCCGGTCTCCTGGTAGGTACCGTATTCCTCGCCGTCAGATACGGTGGAGAAGGTTGCCTTGCTGGTCTTGATGGAGACGAAGTTGCCGCTCATGGTCAGGTTGCCGCTGTCGTCCGTGCCGCAGGTAGCGGAGAAGTTCTCCTCGTAGTACACCGAGGTGGCCGGGATAATGGTCAGGGTGGCGGTGCCGGACTGGGTCTCCTCCTTCTCGGTTTCGGTGTTATAAGCGCTGGCGGAGACGGTGTACTGAATCGTCTCGATGCCGCAGAAGTCCTCCGTCAGGGTGTAGACGATGTTGCCGTCATCATTGATGGTGGCATAACCGTAGGTACCAGTGACCTTGCCACTCTCATCTGCGCCAACCAGAGCCATGGTAGAGTTCACTGCCACGCCATAAGCGGTTATATTATCGTTGGAGCGGACATTCACCTCCACAGGCAGGCCGTAGTCCAGGACGATGGTGTCGTCGTTAACGTCCACATCGGGCTGAACAGAACCGTAGCTGTAGCTGTTCTCACACACGAAGGTGATGGTATCCGTGGCGGTGCTGGAGCCGGTGACGGTGACGGTGTCCGAGGTCAGGCTGCTGCCGCCGCTGATTGTGGCGCTGCTTACGCTGGAGGTCGCCGTCCACTTGGCCGTCCACCTGTCTCCTGGACTGGTCTCCACCACATAGTAGCTGGATTCTTCATCCAGGCTGATATTTTTAAAGGTGGCCGTCTGACCGTTCTTGATGGTAAAGGTACCTGCGGAGTCCGTACTGCCGGTGCCCACCAGAGTTCCAGCGGAATCATAGAGAGAGTAGCTCTTGTTGGCCACTACGCTGCTGCCGTTGTACAGGGTGAACGTAAAGTCCATGTTGTTCAGGGTTTTCATAACATCATCAGAGATCTCATACTCAGAACTGGTATAATACTCATCGATGGTCTTGGTCACGCTGACGCTGTCCTTCTGGGGCAGATTGAACTTGATCAGGCAGTTGGAACGACCACGGCCACGCTCCATATAGTAGATGGTCAGGGTGTGGTTGCCCTCGGAGGCAAAGCCCGTCAGGGTTGTGCCCAGAACGTCATAGATGTTGTCCTGGGACAAAGTCGAAGAAGAAGTGTCGGTGGTGCTCACGCTGCCGGTCACGGCAATATCGCCGATTTTCCCATAGGAGCCGGCGGTCAGCTCAACATCACCAGTGGAGAAGTCGATGGTGCCGGTGATGGCGTCATGGGTACCGCCGATGTCCAGAACCAGATAGCCGTCGATGTAAACCCACACGTCGTCGTCACCGGAGAACTCGAAGGTGATGGCGTTGCCGTCCTCATCCTTGCCGTCGTCGGTCATCTGGAAGTCCACGGAGGTCACCATGCCGAAGCCCCAGTCAATACCATCGGTGGTGGTAGTAGTGCCACTGTTGCTGCTCTTGTCGGTGACGATATAAGCACTGTCCACATAGCTACTGCTGCTGCCGCTTTCTAATGCTTCAGTAGGAGTATTTGAGGACAAACTGTTAAAGGGCAGGAATCCGGTTGCGTAATAGCTGCCATAACTGTGAGCTGCAGGAAGATCAGCAATCTCCATAGTGGTGTTGGAAGCTCCAGTGCCGTTTGCAAAGTAGACAGCATTACTGTCGCTGTCCAGGGTGTAGTAACCGGTATTCTCGTCATAGACGAAGGGCACCTGGACGTTGGTGTAAACGTCGGTGTAGCTGTTGCTGGAGCTGGCAAACAGGTTGGCTGCGTTCACAGTATCGTCGTTGAACGGAGCGTTGCTGCTGTCGCTCAGCTTGCTGGCCGCCAGGCCGGAGTAAATCATATAGTTCTGATAATCACTGACCCACTTACTGAATTCTGGCACACTGCTTGCCATGTTGCCGCCGTTGGTGAAATAGAAGCCCTTGCCCTCGTAGCTAGTGGAAGTGCTCTGATAATAGAGGGTAAGACCGCTGTTGCCGGAGTTAGGACCCTGCTGCTGAGTGGTCGTTGTAGAATAAGTCCCGTTGATTGTCCAAGTGATTGTATTCTGGTTTTGTCCACTACCTCGACTGGCACTGAGGGAAGTCACTTGGATGTATTCCCCATTGTTGAGATAATAGTAGCTGCCACTGGTGTAGGTGCTGTAATTGCCCTGCTGAGAATACGACACAGTTGTGCTTGTCCAGCTCACGGTAGAGCTGTCGGCCTTGTCCGCCTCAGCGGTGGCCGCATTAGCGCCGTCCTCATCCCAGTTGTACAGGGTGCTGGTAAAGTACTCTACCGTCATCCCGTTCACTGCCTCCGATGCGGTGGACTCACCCTCCGCAAATACGCCAACGGGCAGCAGAGCCAACACCGTGCACAGCACAAGGGCCAGGGCCAGAACGCGCTTCGATCTTCTCGTTTTCACTCTCATGTCCTCCTTAATTTTTTGAGCTTTTTACAATCAAATTGCAGCTTGCAATGGGTTGCCGGTTAGCACCGGAGCACGATGCCCTTTGACAGGGCCAGGTCCAGAAAATCCGTTACGTCCCGGCAGCTGACCTCCCCGGTCAGCCCGTATTCCTCCGCCAGGGCCGCACTGAGCTGCTGCACCGTCCACTTTTCTCCCAGCAGCTGCCACAGGAACAGGCCGGTTTGATTCAGCGAGGCCAGACCGCTGAACCGCTCGGCTGCCCTTCCAATGGGCACAAGAATATATTCACCTGCGATTTGTCTGTATACGAAATCCGGATTGGCGCAGAATACATCCAAAGCATTCATCTCTCTCATCACCCCCGTTTCACCCGTCGCTGTTTCCCACGTTTCAGCATGGAATTCCACCCCTCCGAAGGGGCTTAGTGTATGCCCGCCCCTGATGTGTCGTTCCTTCACAGCCTGCTCCGGCGCCCTTCGTCTGCTATAATAACGATCGCCCCATCTTCAAAAGGAACTCTCTCCTCCGGAAATATGGCCGCATATCAGCAAATCGACCGGCTGGCTGATCTTTCGCAAAGCTATCTCCTTTGTGGCTTACACCGGTTGTACACAAAAAAGGCCCGAAATTTCAGCAATTTCGGGCCTTTCGGG
>JAJQIE010000305.1 GCA_021199395.1 Lachnospiraceae bacterium
GGTTCGCCCCACAGAAGCCATTGTATACAAATTCATCCAGGCTCTCCGGCGTCTCAAAATATGCCGCCTCCGGATTGTAGGGCATGTCTCCTGCTCTCCAGCCGAGCACCCGCACAGCGGTTCCATCCGCCAGCAGCTCCTTCGCCCGGCTGATCAGTTCCTTTTCTGTCTGGCTTCTGGCGGCATCCATTCTTACTGGCTCTGACATCTCAAGTCCTCCAATCTCACGTTCTTGCCGAGGGAATAGATTTTTTCTACGAACTCATTCATAGTCTGTGAGAATTTTGTTCCCTCCGCAGCAGACACCCACTCTACGCGGGTGCGTCCATTCTCTACGCCAATGAAATCCAGCATGGAGAACAGCAATGTCATACGGCGTCTCGCGTAATAGTTCCCGGTCGTATAATGGCAGTCGCCCGGATGGCATCCGCACAGGATCACGCCGTCTGCGCCTTTCTCAAAAGCGCGCAGGACAAACATGGGATTCACGCGGCAGGAGCATGGCACGCGGATGATCTTTACATCCGCCGGGTATGTCAGCCGGCTGCTCCCTGCCAGATCGGCGCCCGCATAGCTGCACCAGTTGCAGCAAAAGGCAACAATTTTCGGCTTAAAGGTCTGATCTGTTATCGACATATCGCATCCACCTCCGCAATTATCTGTCTGTTCGAGAATCCCTGCAGATCCATCGCGCCGGACGGGCAGGTTACCGTGCATGCGCCGCAGCCCTGACAGAGCGCGTTATTCACTACAGCCACCCTGCGCGTCTCCCGTACCCCGTGGTCATTCACCAGATGATCCTCGTAGGAGATCGCTCCGTAAGGGCATACGTTCGCGCACTGTGAGCAGCCGTTGCACAGAAGCTCATCGGAATGTGCGGTACACGGGTTCGTTGTCAGCTTATCCTTTGCCAGAAGCCCGATTGCCTTCACAGCGGCAGCGCCGGCCTGTGCGACAGTCTCAGGAATATCCTTAGGTCCCTGGCAGACGCCGGAAAGAAAAATACCGGCGGTCGGAGATTCTACCGGGCGGAGCTTCGCGTGCGCTTCGGTCAGGAAGTTATTCGTGTCGATGCTTGCGGTGAGCATGGTAGCGATCCTGCGCACATCCGGGTTCGGCTCAATCGCCGCGGCGAGAACGACCATATCCGCTTCCATGCGGATCTGGCGGTTGTCCAGCAGATCGGAGGCCTGCACCAACAGCGTCCCATCCGGCTGCGGAAGCACCTTCCCCACCTGACCCTTGATGTAGTTCACGCCATAGTCCTCCACAGCCCTGCGGTAAAATTCATCAAAGTTCTTGCCCGGCGTCCGCACGTCAATGTAAAACACAGTCACTTTGGTATCCGGGTATTTATCGCGGATCAGCATTGCGTGCTTCGCGGTATACATGCAGCAGATTTTCGAGCAGTAGCTCTTTCCTCTGCTGTCCGCGCAGCGGCTTCCCACGCACTGTACAAACACAATATTCTCAGGCGCTTTTCCATCAGAAAGACGCTCCAGATGCCCCTTCGTCGGCCCCGCGGCATTCATGATGCGCTCCAGCTCCAGAGAGGTAATAACGTCCCTGCTCTGGCTGTACGCGTATTCATCGTAATTATCCAGCTTTATCACGTCAAAGCCGGTCGCGACAACAATCGCTCCGTATTTCTTTGTGACGATCTCATCCTTCTGCTCATAATCGATCGCGCCCGCCTGGCAGACCTTTGAGCAGACGCCGCATTTTCCGGTCTTAAATTTGATGCAGTTCTCCCGGTCAATGACCGGCACATTCGGAATCGCCTGCGCAAATGGAATATAGATTGCGCTGCGGTTATCAAGTCCGCGGTTGAATTCGTTCGGATTCTTTTTCGACGGACATTTTGAAGAACAGACGCCGCAGCCCGTACACTTATCCATGTCAACGCTTCTCGCCTTTTTCCGGATGTCCACGGTGAAATCCCCGACAAAGCCGGATACCTTTTCAACCTCACTGTATGTATAAATCGTAATCTTCTCATGCGCGGACGCTTCCACCATCTTAGGGGTCAGGATACAGGCGGAGCAGTCCAGCGTCGGAAAGGTCTTGTCAAGCTGTGACATCCTGCCTCCAATGCTCGGAAGCTTCTCCACAATATCGACCTCGTATCCCGCATCCGCGATGTCCAGAGCAGACTGGATGCCCGCAATCCCGCCTCCGATCACCAGCGCCCGCTTGGTCACGCGGCTCTCGCCCGGATACAGCGGTGTGTCCAGATTCACCTTCGCGATCGCGGTACGTGCCAGAATCACCGCTTTCTCCGTCGCCTCCTGAATATCCTTGTGGATCCAGGAGCAGTGCTCACGAATATTCGCGATCTCCACCATATACGGATTCAGCCCCGCTTTTTCCGCCGCCTTGCGAAATGTCGCCTCGTGCATACGCGGTGAGCAGGAGCAGATCACAACGCCGGTCAGATTCTTTTCACGGATGGCATTGATCACCTTCGACTGCCCTGCCTCCGAGCACATGTACTGGTAATCCTCCGCATGGACGACGCCCGGCTCCTTCGCAGCCATCTCTACTACTTTTTTTACATCCACTGTCGCCGCGATATTGCTGCCACAATGGCACACAAAAACTCCAATTCTCTGCACGGTTCTCTCACCTCCTGTATCTTCGAAGCGCGCTCACCAGAAGCTGCTGCGGGGTATCCTCATCCAGCAGCTCCGGTATCTCATCCGCTATCAGATAATTCTGTCCCCTCTGACGTACCACGATCTGCCTTGCCGCGTCAATCAGCCTGCCGGGCTGTACATCCCGCGGGCAGCGCTCCACGCAGGCAAAGCAGGAAAGGCACTTCCACAGAGATTTCGACTGCACCAGCGCTTCTATGTCTTCGTTCAGCACATAAGAGACAAACTGATGCGGCTTAATATCCATCTCATCAAACGCCGGGCAGGTCGCGGAGCATTTCCCGCACTTCATACACTTCAGAGGATTCACACCGCTGATCTCCCGGATCTGTTCCGCGGCATTTGCGTTTGAAAAGCGGACGGGCATGCTTTTTCGCTCCGAATATCCGGTATCGCAGGAGGCCGCTGGCGTCCGGTCCTTTATAGCGTCACTCATGCAATCGCCTCCTTTTCAGTATTTGCTCTTACGCCCAGCGCTTCAGCGAGAAGCTCCGTAAAGTAGTAGACCGGAAGCTCGCCGGTTCCGTTTTTCTTTAAATTGTACATACAGAGCGGACATGCCGTGATCAGCATATCTGCGCCAAAGCCCTTTGCGCTTTCCATAATATTCGCGCACATCGTCTGCGCCATTTCTTTTTCTTTCAGGGACAGGTATCCGCCGCAGCACTCATTGCGGTACGGATAAATGACGGGCTCCGCACCAAGGGCGCGGATCAGATCCTCCATGACGCGCGGATTTTCCGGATTGTCAAAGCCCAGTATCTTTCCGGGACGCAGCAGGAGGCAGCCATAGTAGGCGGCGATTTTCTTTCCTTTCAGGGGACAGACCACTTTTTCCCTGACCCTGTCAAAGCCAACGCGATCCCTGAGCACCTCCAGATAATGGAGAACCTCAGTCTCGCCCCCATACGGCTCCTCCAGCTTGAGATAATTATTCGCTCTGGTACGGATATCCTCCACATGCTTCATGTCGTCATTCACACGCTTGATGACATGGTGGCAGGCGGAACAGACCGTAACCAGATCCTGCTTCTTCTCTTTCGCGGCATTCAAAGCCCGAACAGAGGACAGCTTTGTGGCAATCTCGTCCGTACCGAGCGGATATACGCCGCCGCAGCACTGCCAGTCCTCCACCTCTTCCAGCTCAAATCCCAGAGCCGCTGCGCATTCTCTGGCATACTGATCCAGATCCTTCGCCTTGTTTCTCAGGGTACACCCTGGATAATAGCTGTATTTCATAGGTATCTTTCCTTTCCTTTATAGATCGATCTGTGCGATCACAGACTTCAATGCGTCCGCGCTTTTTTGCAGCTGCGCGATCTCCGCCTTATTCATACGCATCGGGATCCTGCCGCTGACTCCATTTGGCCCGATCAGGGTCAGAATGCTCAGACACACATCCTCAATACCGTACTCCCCGTGCATCATCGTTGATACCGTCGTCACTGAATCCGACGCCGCGAGAATCATACCTGCCAGCTTGCACACCGCGGTAGCGATCGCATAGAAGGTCGCCCCTTTCTTTGCAATGATTTTCCCGCCGGATTTCTGTACATATTCAAGCATGGCCTCGCGGTCGATCGGGGTAATACTGCTGTCATGCGCTTTCATAATCTCATAATACTCTGTCGTATTAACGCCGGAAACATAGGCCCCCGTCCACGGAATGAAGGAGCTATCGCCGTGCTCGCCAAATACGTAAGCATGAATATTTCCCTGCGCTACCTTAAAATGCTCGGAAATTCCACAGCGGAGGCGTGCGGTATCCAGAATCGTCCCCGAACCCAGAATCTGTTTTTCCGGAAGGCCGGACGTCTTTGTAAACACATAGGTCATGATATCGACCGGGTTGCTTACGATAATATAGATCGCATCCGGAGCCTCCTTTACAATCTGCGGAGTGATCTCCTTTAAAATATCGACATTTGTCTGTGTCAGCTCCAGCCTTGTCTGTCCAGGCTTACGGGCAATACCGGAGGTGATGATGACAATGTCCGAGCCTCTGGCATCCTCATAATCCCCCGAAATCATAGAGATCGGATCCCGGAAGCAGGTTCCCTGTACAATATCCAGCGCTTCACCCTCCGCCTTGTCCCTGTTGATATCAATCAGGACCAACTCCGACGCGATGTCCTCGCTGGAGAGAGTATACGCGATAGTTGCGCCGACACTCCCGGCTCCGATAATCGTAATTTTTCTGCTCATAAAGTCTTCCTCCACTGTTTTTCGTTTCTGTTCTACATTTTCTTCGCAACATTATTTTGCCATAGAATTGCCTCGGCGTAAATGTATTGTTATTTTTTTAACGATACATTTTACAAAAAAACGAAACCTCACATTTTCGTGCTTCCGTTTATTTTCAGTTTCCGCACTAAATATCTGTTTCGTTCCGCTTTCATAAGATAACATAATGTCATTTTTTTAACAAGAGCTATCTTGTATTTTTTTTCGTACATGCATCAGTCACAGGCAAACCAATTTGCGTCATTTTCGCCACTGTGTTTTCAGACCGGCCACGCAGCGAGTGCGCAGTCGGGCTGCGATGTGTAATCCTGCGTCATACCCTCTCCGCCCTGCGCAAAATGTCATACTCCGCCGCCTCACATCCCAGCTTCACCCAGAGCTTTTGTTTCGGGTGCGGTGCGCTCTCCATGACATTGCCCGCCTCATCGCGGATGCCAAGCACAGACGTCACTATATTTTCACCATCCGGCTTCATGACCTCTATCCTTTCACCGACGGTAAATTTATTGCGCTGTTCAATCGAGTACCAGCCGTCAGAACCGGAAAATCCGGCATTCTTCTCCGCTCGTCCGGCAACAGAGCGTCCGGCGTTCTCCTTCTCCCATACATAATCCGCTCTTCTGCACGCTCCGACAATGCCCAGGTACGTATACTCTTTAATATAAGTATTGCTGTCATAAATCTGCGATTCATGATCCGGCTTTCCGTAGAAAAACCCTGTCGTAAACGGGCGATAGGTACAGCTCGCGATCTGCTCCTGGTACCAGGACATATTCTTCTCATACAGAGCCGGATCCTTCTGGCAGTCGTCAATCGCCTTCCGGTAGGTTCGCGCAACCGTCGCCACATACAACGCGTTCTTCATTCTTCCTTCGATTTTAAGGCTGTCAATACCCGCGTCCAGCAGATCCGGGATATGCCCGATCATACATAAATCCTTTGAGTTAAAAAGGAAGGTGCCGCGCTCGTTTTCCTCAACCGGCAGATACTCTCCCGTACGGGTTTCCTC
>JAJQIE010000329.1 GCA_021199395.1 Lachnospiraceae bacterium
CATCTACTCTGGCTAGGGTGTGACCTGTAACAAAGAGAAAGAAAAAGAAGAAAAAAGAAACGCAGAGGAATTGACACTGTCGGAAAAATATTATACATTAAAGCAGTAGTAAAACGGCTTATGTCGTTTACGATAGTGAAAGCCCTTATTCTGCGGCGGGGCTCCGGGACAGGAATATTCCGCCGGGCGCGCGGCGAAAGGGGCGGCGGGAAAACATATCATAGGAGGAGGAAAAAAGATGAAGTTCAGGAAAGCAGCAGCTTTGGCGATGACGGCGGCGATGACAGCGTCTCTTGCGGTGTGTGGAGTAAGCGCAGAGGAGAGCGCGGGCGTTGCGGTAGAGGATCTGAAGATCGGGGCTATCTACATCGGTGATGAGAACGAGGGCTACACGGAAGCTCACATGGAAGGTATCGACGAAATGATGGAAGCGCTCGGCGTGGACGAGTCCCAGGTGATCGAAAAGACGCTGATCGGTGAGGATGAGACCTGTGCGGATGCGGCGTTTGACCTTGCGGATCAGGGCTGTCAGATTATTTTCGGCACCAGCTTTGGACATGAGTCGTATCTGATGGAGGCTGCAGCGGAGTATCCGGAGATTGAGTTCTGCCACGCGACCGGCTATCAGGCGGCTTCGAGCGGTATGTCCAATATGCACAATTATTTTGATTCGATTTACGAGGCTCGCTATGTGTCTGGCGTAGTGGCCGGCCTGAAGCTGAATGAGATGATTGAAAACGGCGAGATTTCTTCGGATGAAGTGAAAATCGGTTATGTGGGCGCTTATCCGTATGCGGAGGTTATTTCCGGATTTACATCTTTCTACCTTGGTGTGACCAGCGTTTGCCCGGAAGCGACCATGGAAGTGAAATATACCAACAGCTGGGCAAGCTTTGACCTTGAAAAAGAGTGCGCGGAAGCGCTGATCGCTGACGGCTGCGTCCTGATCAGCCAGCACGCGGATACGACAGGCGCTCCGACTGCGTGTGAGGCGGCCGGCGTTCCGTGCGTCGGATACAATGTATCGATGATCGAGACTGCTCCGACGACTGCTCTGACGTCCGCTTCCAATAACTGGGGCGTTTACTACACCTATGCGGTTCAGTGTGTCCTGGACGGAGAAGAAATTGTTACCGACTGGTGCGAGGGATATTCCGAGGACGCGGTTCTGATCACGGATCTGAATGAAGACGTAGTTGCAGAGGGTACCGCTGAGGCGGTTGAAGGAGTCATCGCTTCGATCATGGACGGCTCCCTGCATGTGTTTGATACCTCTACATGGACCGTGGACGGAGAGACGCTGGATACTTATGTAGTAAATGATGTTGAGTATATTTCCGACGGATATTTCCATGAGTCAGAGTATGGCTCTGCTCCGGCATTTGATATTATCATCGACGGTATTACATCTGTAGTAGAGTAATGGCGCTGCGGCGCTGCCATAAAAGAAACGCTTCGTGTTCAGGCAGCGCTGCGAAAGGCTTTGGAATGAAGCTCCGGCGACCTTGCCGGAGGATCGGTATGAACCTGTGCAGAATGCATATGGAATTGCGATACGGGCTACCAGAAGGGCGCTGCGGATGCCGGTTGGCGTCTGCGGCGCTTTCTATGATATAGGAAACTTCGTTCCCTATATCATAAGATGCCTGCGGGATGCACACGATGCACATAGGAAGGCTGCTTTGCGCCTTTCGGCGCACCTGCCCCCGCGCGGCGAGTATGAGACAAAAACCGCCTCCTGCCCGATCACACAGGCGCGAGTGGAATTATTCATGCCTGGCACAGCGGCGGATAGAGAAGAAAGGGTTGTACATGGAGCAGACTTATGCAATTGAATTACACAATATCACGAAACGCTTTGGCAGCGTAACAGCGAATGATAAGGTAAGCCTCACTCTGCGTAAGGGTGAGATTTTGTGCGTCCTGGGGGAAAATGGAAGCGGAAAGACGACGCTGGTGAATATGATTTCCGGTATTTATTATCCAGAGGAAGGGAAAATCACGGTGGACGGCCGGGAGGTTCGGATCCGTTCTCCTAAGGATTCCTTTGACCTTGGGATCGGTATGGTTCACCAGCATTTTAAGCTGGTGGATATTCTGACGGCTGCGGAAAACATCATACTGGGGCTGCAGGATGAGGTGGAAACGCATTCCGAGGCGGGAGAGGGGCGTTCCGGGATCCCTGCTTTGAAGCGTCTGCGAAGAGGAGCGTCCCGGCAGGTGATTGATATGAAGCGGGTGGTTGCTGATATCAATGCGCTCACAGAAAAATATGGTTTTGAACTGGATCCTTATCAGAAAATATATGAGATGTCTGTATCACAGAAGCAGACGGTTGAGATCGTGAAGATGCTCTATCGCGGTGCCAGGATTCTGATTCTGGATGAGCCGACCGCGGTACTCACGCCGCAGGAGGCGGACCGGCTGTTTGCGGTATTGCGCAATATGAAGAACGATGGATGCTCGATCATTCTTATCACGCATAAGCTGCATGAGGTGCTTGCTGTGTCAGACCGTGTATCAGTCCTGCGCAAGGGACATTATATTGATACGGTAAATACATCTGAGGCGACAGTGGCTTCCCTTACGGAGATGATGGTAGGCGCAAAGGTGGATCTGAATATCGAACGCCCGGAGCCGAAAAATCCGGTGAAGCGTCTGGAGCTTAAAAATGTCACCTGTACGACGAAGGATGGACTCCATTCGCTGGATCACGCGAGCCTGACCGTTTATGGCGGAGAAATCCTCGGAATTGCGGGGATTGCGGGGAGCGGACAAAAGGAGCTGCTTGAGGCGATCGCCGGGCTGGAGCCGGTGTCGGAGGGGACTGTCACCTTTTACCCGGGGGAAAATCAGCCCAGGGAGATTACGAACCTTGATGTGGCAGGGATCCGAAAGCTCGGCGTGCGCCTTGCGTTTGTGCCGGAGGACCGCCTCGGTATGGGACTTGTCGGCTCTATGGATATGACGGATAATATGATGCTGCGAAGCTACCGCAGAGGGCGTTCGGAATTTCTGGATCGCAGGACGCCGGGAAAGCTGGCGGAAAAAGTAAAGGATCAGCTTGAAATCGTGACTCCGAGTATCTCGGCTCCGGTAGGGAGAATGTCCGGGGGCAATGTGCAGAAGGTGCTGGTCGGGCGCGAGATTGCGCAGCACCCTAAGGTGCTGATGGTCGCGTATCCGACGCGCGGGATTGATATCAATTCCTCGTATACGATCTATCATCTGCTCAACGAACAGAAGGAGCACGGCGTTGCAGTTATCTGTGTGATTGAGGATCTGGACGTGCTGATGGAGCTGTGCGACCGCATTGCGGTGCTCTGCGGCGGACAGATTACAGGAATCGTGGATGGCAGAACCGCCAAAAAGGAGGAGCTTGGCGTGCTGATGACGAAGCATATGGCGCACCTTTCTGACGAGGAGCCTGTTCCGGAGGAGAGGTCACAGTCGTCGGGCGCATCCGGCATCGCGAGCGGACAGGACAGAAGAGGAGGGGCAGGAAAGTGAAAAAGGAACCGTTTTTCCGCATGTCAAAGCGAGAGTCCATCAGTCTCTGGAAGGAAGCGCTGATTTATGTCATTTCTGTTTTTCTGGCGCTGATCGTCTGTGCGGGCGTGATTTACGCGCTGGTGCAAATGAACCCGATTGACGTATATAAGGCGATTTTTGACGGCGCGCTGGGAAGCAAACGCCGTATCTGGATTACGGTGCGCGATACGCTGACGCTGCTGTGCATCGGTATTGGACTCGCGCCGGCGTTTAAAATGCGATTCTGGAACATCGGCGCGGAAGGACAGATCCTGATGGGCGGGGTGGCGGCGGCCGCGCTGATGATCAATCTGGGGGATACTGTTCCGAATGTGCTTCTGATTCTCCTGATGCTTGTAGCGGCTATCGCGGCAGGGATGCTCTGGGGACTGATCCCGACGGTCTTTAAGGCGTACTGGAATACCAATGAGACGCTGTTTACGCTGATGCTGAATTATGTCGCAATGCAGGTGGTTACATACTGTATTATTTTCTGGGAGAACCCAAAGGGCTCCAATTCCGTCGGTATCATCAATCAGACGACGCGCGCGGGGTGGCTGCCGGAGATGTTTGGAAATGATTACTTCTGGAATATAGTGATTGTGGCCGCGCTGACGATTTTCATGTTTGTATATCTCAGATACAGCAAGCACGGATATGAGGTGGCGGTCGTAGGCGAGAGTGAGAGGACGGCGCGGTACGCCGGGATCAATGTAAAGAAGGTCATGCTGAGCACAATGGCGCTCTCCGGCGCGATCTGCGGGCTTGCCGGATTTATCATTGTCAGCGGCTCAGGACATACGATTTCCACATCTACCGCGGACGGGCGCGGCTTCACGGCGATTATTGTGGCATGGCTTGCGAGATTTAATTCCTTTGCGATGGTGCTGATCGCGTTTGGCATTGTCTTTATGGAAAAGGGCGCGATACAGATTGCTTCGCAATACGGCCTGAATGAGGAGGCCTCCGATGTATTGCTCGGCATCATTCTCTTTTTCATTCTCGGAGCGGAGTTCTTTATCCGCTATAAGGTGGAGCGAAATGGGAATAAAAAGTGACCAGGGTAGAAGGGAGAGACTGCTTCATGAGTGTAATTATCATATTTATTCAGAAAGCGATCATGCAGGGCATGGGAATCCTGTTCGGCGCACTCGGTGAGATTCTGACGGAAAAATCCGGGAACCTGAATCTGGGGATTCCGGGTATCATGTATATGGGTGGAATCGCCGGGCTGATGGGCGCGTTTTTCTATGAGCTGGGGACCGAAAATCCGAACCCGGTGCTCGGACTGCTGATCTCCTTCCTCTGCGCACTTGCCTGTGCGATGTTAGGCGGCCTGATTTACAGCGTGCTGACGATCTCTCTGCGGGCAAATCAGAATGTGACCGGCCTCGCCCTGACGATTTTCGGCACAGGGTTTGGAAACTTTTTCGGCGGCTCTGTCTCCAAGCTTGCCGGAGGCGTTGGACAGATTTCCGTGAGCACGACGGCGGGCGCGTTTCAGACGAAAATCCCGGTGCTTTCAAAGATTCCGGTGCTTGGTGACATCCTGTTTTCTTATGGATTTCTGACCTATCTGGCAATCCTTCTGGCATTCGCGCTGTCCTTCTTCCTGTTCCGGACGAGGAGCGGCCTGAATCTGCGCGCGGTCGGAGAGAATCCGGGGACAGCGGACGCGGCGGGTATCAGTGAGACAAAGTATAAATATCTGGCGACCTGTATCGGAGCGGGTATTGCGGGTATGGGTGGTCTGTATTTTGTGATGGAATACTCAGGCGGCACCTGGACGAACAATGGATTCGGCGACCGCGGCTGGCTGGCGGTAGCCCTGGTTATCTTTGCGATGTGGCGGCCACTGAACGCGATCTGGGGTTCTGTCCTGTTCGGTGCCCTGTATATCCTGTACCTGTATATACCGGGGCTGGGGCGCGCCGCGCAGGAGATATTCAAGGCATTGCCGTATCTTGTGACAATTCTTGTGCTCGTAGTGACCAGTTTCCGCAAAAAGAAAGAAAATCAGCCGCCGCAGGGGCTTGGCGTTCCGTATTTTCGGGAGGAGAGATAACAGAGAATGACACACGAACAGTTATGGGAGGTTTTGGCGGAGCATCAGGGAGAAACCTTTTTTACGGTAAAGGGTCTTCCGTTTCAGTATTCGGTAAAAGGCGGCGAGCTGTTTGTGGATCGACGGGAGAAATCGATTACGCGCGCCACGATCATAAAGGCGTATGACCGTATACTGGAAAGTCCGGAGGAGATTACCGGCCCGAAAAAGCTCAATGCGTTTGGAGCGCCGTATATC
>JAJQIE010000251.1 GCA_021199395.1 Lachnospiraceae bacterium
GTGATCTGTTAGCTAATGCTGCTTATTCGGCGGCAGCGGCAGCAGCGGCTTCCGGCTCAGGCAGCTCCGGATCGGCTTCCGGCTCAGGCAGCTCGAAAACAGAAGTGAGCCGCGAGGCGGTTTACGACTGCGACGGCAGCGGCCATGGATATTATGTGGTTACCTACTCAGACGGCAGTGTAGAATACATCGACTTTTGACGGCGATAGCAGGGGAAAAATATGGTTTTCAGTTCATTATTGTTCATCAGCGTTTTTCTGCCGGTGGTATTGATTTTTTACTGGATATTGCCTGGCATTTTGTCCAGAAATATCCTGCTGCTGATCGCCAGCCTGTGCTTTTACGCATATGGCGAGCCGGTGTATGTGTTTTTGATGATCGTCACCGCGGTACTGAATTATATCTGGGCAAGGCTGATAGTCCGTTTTCCGGGAGGAAAGCGGGCTATCTTAGTGATTGCTGTTCTGCAAAATCTGGGCGTGCTGGCTGTATTTAAATATGCGGGATTTCTGGCCGGACTGTGGAACGGGCTGGGGATTGTCACTGTGCCGGTACCTGAGATTGCCCTGCCGATCGGTATTTCTTTTTTTACGTTTCAGGCGCTGTCCTATGTCATCGACGTTTACCGGGGGGACGCAAAAGAAGAGCGCAATGTGTTCCGGCTGGTGCTCTATGTCTCGTTCTTTCCACAGCTGATCGCCGGCCCGATTGTCAAATATCACGATGTGGAAAAGGAGCTGCGCGACCGCACGTTGACGCTGGATGGGACGCTTTTGGGCATCCGCCGTTTTGTGATCGGCCTGGCGAAAAAAGTGCTGATCGCGAACTATATGGGAGCAATCGCGGATACGCTTTTTGCGGCGTCGGGCAGCGAGCTGAATATTCTCGCGGCCTGGCTGGGCGCAATCGCCTATATGCTGCAGATTTACTTTGATTTCGGCGGCTACAGCGACATGGCGATCGGACTGGGCTGGATGTTCGGCTTCCATTTTAAAGAGAATTTCCGCTATCCGTACATTGCGTCCTCTATGAAGGGTTTCTGGCGCAGATGGCATATCTCTCTTTCGACATGGTTCCGGGAATATCTGTATATTCCGCTGGGCGGGAACCGCAAGGGAAAGCTGCGCACCGGTATCAATAAGGTGATCGTGTTCGCGTGTACCGGGATCTGGCATGGCGCAAACCTGACCTTTTTATTCTGGGGGCTTTACCACGGCTTTTTCCTGCTCATGGAGGAATGGCTGCCCGGATGGAGAGCGGCATTCAGAACATCTGGCGTCTCCGGGAAAAGCTCCATGGAGAAGACCGGAGAAAAGCAAAAGGAGGGCTTTGCCTGGAACATGCTCCGGCACATTTATGTGCTCCTTGCCGTGCTGATCGGATTCGTATTCTTCCGCGCGGATACGCTTGCGCAGGGATTTTTCTGGGTAAAGACCATGTTTACCGGATTTACGTTTGATAACGCGTCCATGCGGCTTGTAATGTCTGAGCTTACGCCGTTGAATCTGACAGCTCTTGCAGCCGGAATCCTTGCTTCCATGCCGGTGGCGCAGGGCCTCAAAGAGAAAAGGGTCTGCCAGATAGCTTCCTGGCCGCTGACACTGGTACTGTTGGTCCTTTGTATGCTTTGTCTTGCGGGCGGGACCTACAATCCATTTATTTATTTCCGTTTTTAAAAAGCTGGCGGGGAGGGGATATACATGAAACGGAAGATCGGAATTGGCTTTGTCGCTTTGTTTTTATTCATCAGTGTAGTTCCCTCACTGGGAATGCTCGTGGGCGGCTCGGAGGCATCTTTGGAGAACCGCGAGCTGGCGGAGTTGCCGGAGCTGAAGACAGAGGATGGATGGAACCTTGCTTTTCTGGGCGACATGGGAGAATGGTATGAGGATCACTTTGCGTTCCGCAATGAGCTGGTGACGGCTTATGGGCTTATCACGGGGAAGGTATTCGGGACTTCCTCGCAGGACAGTGTGATTGTGGGCACGGACAACTGGCTGTATTACATGGATTCTCTCTCGGACTATCAGGGGACGGATCTGATGACTGAGCGGCAGCTCTTTGACGCGGCGCATACGCTTTCCATGATACAGACCTACGCGGAACAGAACGGTGTGGATTTCATCTTTACGATCGCGCCGAACAAAGCGTCTCTTTATGGGGAAAATATGCCGTATTATTACAGCGGCTATTGCGAGGATGAAAACAATCTCAGCAATTTTCTGCCCTGGCTGGAAGCTGAGGGCGTAAACTATGTGGATTTGTATGAGGTGTTTGAGGAGACAGATGAGGTGCTGTACCATGCCAGGGATTCCCATTGGAACAACAGGGGAGCCGCGCTGGCAGCGGATGTGCTTCTGACCGCACTGGGGCAGGAGCATACCTCATACGAGAATGCGGATTACGAGATCCGCACGGATTACTCCGGCGATCTGGAGGAAATGGTTTATCCGGCAGCGGTGACTCTGGAGGATGAGATCTATTATGACCCGGAACCGCAGTTTACCTATGTAGAGGAGGTGGAAAGCAATTATTCCGCTAAAATATATACGCAGAGCACTTCCACCGGGAGCCTTGTGATGTACCGCGATTCGTTCTGCAACGCCCTGCTGCCATTTCTTGCGGAAAGCTTTGGGGATGCTTATTTTTCCAGGGGCGTGCCCTATCAGCTGGCGACCGATCTCGCTTCCTGCTCGGCTACGACGCTGATCATAGAAAGGGCTGAGCGGTTTATTCCGGAGATAGCTGAAAATCCGCCTGTGATGTCAGGACTGCTGGTGACGGATGGATCTGCGGACGGTCTGGACTATACAGAGTCTATACAGGATCTGACGCTGACAGATCAGGGAGTCTATACGAAGCTGACGGGTACCCTTGAGGAGGGCAGCTATGATGTGGATTCGCAGATTTATATCCGTATCAATGACCTGCTTGTCTATGAAGCATTTCCCGTATCGCTTGACGAGGATACGGAAGGATTTGTTCTCTATGTTCCGACATCGCTATTGTATGAGGATGGAAACAGGTATGAGATGGGATTATCCTGAGCTGACAGGCAAAAGCTGCCGGAGACGCCGCAAAATCATCCGACCGGATGGCCAAGGCGGCGAGTCGGCAGTTTTTTGCTGTGCTTTATTGCGGTCCCCAAGGTCATGAATAGGAACGCAAGCGTTCCATTCCTGACCTTTTGTCCCTTGTATCATCAGATTACTTCTTGTCCATAGCTGCGGAACGTGGTAAAATATGCGGGGTGGTTTTGCGGGGAAGGAAGCCGAAATGGCGTTTATAAGGCAGAATCATACTATATATGGAAAACAACAAAGGAGAGCCGTCGGATGAAATTAAAAAAGCTGCTGGAGCAGATCGAATATAAATGTGTACAGGGAACCGTTGATGTGGAGGTGAAGAACCTGATGAATGATTCACGTCGGGTTGAGGAGGGTTCTCTGTTTTTCTGCATTAAAGGCGCTGTGACGGATGGCCATAAATATGTGCCGGACGTAGTGGCAAGGGGAGCGAAGGTACTTGTTGTCCAGGATGCTCCGGCTCTGGGAGCAGAGCAGATGGACGCAAAGAAGGGCAGGACGGCGATTCCGGAGGATGTGACCGTGATACAGGTGGCGGACACGCGCTATGCGATGGCATTGATGTCCGCGGCTTATTTTGGCAATCCTGCGAATGAGATGAGGATTATTGGATTGACCGGGACGAAGGGAAAAACGACGACGACCTATATGGTAAAATCGATCCTGGAGTCCGCAGGATATAAGGTTGGGCTGATCGGTACGATCGAGACGATTATCGGAGATGAGGTGATTCCGGCTCACAATACGACTCCGGAATCCTATACGATTCAGGAATATTTCCGCCGCATGGCGGACGCGGGGTGTCAGGTCGTGGTGATGGAGGTTTCCTCTCAGGGACTGATGCTGGAGCGCACGGCGGGGATTCCGTTCGAAATCGGTATTTTTACAAATATAGAGCCGGATCATATCGGGCCGGCGGAGCATGAGAGTTTTGAAGATTATCTGGAATGTAAAAGCCGTCTGTTCCGACAGTGCCGTCTGGGGATTCTGAATGCCGACGACGCCCATCTCGACGAAATTCTGAAGGGGCATACCTGCGAGGTGGAGACCTTTGGCCTGTCAGAAAAGGCCGGGGTTCGCGCGGAAGATATGAGACTGGTGTCCAGGCCGGGGTATCTGGGGATCGCGTATACGGTTTCATGGAAGAATGCTTCGCAGGAGGCCGTTTCGGGGAGCGCGGATGACAGAGTATCAGGAAAGCCTGCTCTGGAAGGTGTGAGCGATGACGTATCGGGACAGGAAAAGACCCGCTTCCCGGTAGAAATCGACATCCCCGGAAAATTCAGCGTTTACAATTCCCTGGCCGCGATCGCGATCTGCCGTCATTTTAAAGTTGGCGCTGCTGATATCTGCCAGTCGCTCAAAGGCGCGAAGGTAAAGGGGCGCGTGGAGCTGATTAAGGTTTCCGATGAGTTTACGCTGATGATTGACTATGCGCACAATGCGATGGCGCTTGAAAGCCTTCTGGAGACGCTGCGCGAGTACCGGCCGCATCGACTGATCTGTGTGTTTGGCTGCGGCGGCAATCGCTCGAAGCTTCGCCGTTATGAGATGGGCGAGGTTTCCGGCCGGCTGGCGGATCTGACGGTCATCACGTCGGACAATCCGAGATATGAGGAGCCAGAGGCGATTATTGCAGACATTGTCACCGGTATGGAGAAAACAGACGGAAGCTATCTCACGATCACGGACCGCAAGGAGGCGATCGCGTGGGCGATTCACCACGGAGAGCCGGGTGATATTATTGTCCTTGCCGGAAAAGGGCATGAGGATTATCAGGAGATCCGGGGCGTACAGTATCCGATGGATGAGCGGGTGCTGATCCGGGAAATTCTAAAGGAGGATGGACAAAAGGCCGCGCAGCCGGAAACGCCTGACAGCGACGATGTGTCCTTCACCCCGGCTCAAAGGCCGAACGGCGGGCAGGAGGTTTGAAAGAGCGTTTATGAGAGAAAGGGCTGGCAGATGACTTTGTACGCGGATATCATCGTTGATATTTCCCACAGTAAATTGGATCAGAGCTTCCAGTACAGGATTCCGCCGGAGCTTGCCGACCAGCTTGAGCCGGGGGATGTGGTAGAATTCCCGTTTGGGCGCGGCGACCGGCTGACCAGAGGCTATGTACTGCGTGTTACGCCAACCCCGGCCTGTCCGCCTGAGAAGATAAAGACGATTCTCTGCCGTGTAAATGAGAGCGGCGGCGCGGAAGCAAAGCTGACGTCTCTGGCGCTCTGGATGAGGGACTATTACGGATCAACCACGGTGCAGGCGCTTCGCACGGTCCTTCCGTTCCGGAGCAGGGCTCCTGAAAAAAAGAAAAAGCGCGTGGTTCTGGCAATTTCCCCGGAGGAGGCGGGCGCGCAGCTTGCCGGATTTCGAAAAAAGCATCAGACGGCCAGAGCGCGGCTTCTGGAAGCTTTGATCGAGGAACCGGTGCTCCCGCAGGAGGCGGTGACCGGTACGCTCAGGATTACGCGGCCGGTGCTGCGCGCCCTGGAAGAAAAAGGAATCATCCGGTGCGAGTCCGAACAGGTATATCGTACGCCTGCGGTGCTGGAGCAGCTGCGCGCGGAGACGGAAGCGCAGTCGGGAGCTGTCAGGGAAGCGCAGCGGTTCGGGGACGGTTTTTCGCAGGAATCCGCAAAAAAGACGGTTACTGGTTTTCCGCTCACAAAGGAGCAGCAGAATGCCGTGGATACGATCTGCGCGGGCTGGCGCAGGGGAAGCTTCGCTGTGCCAGGCG
>JAJQIE010000053.1 GCA_021199395.1 Lachnospiraceae bacterium
AGTCCGGGACGCACCTGATTCGCGCCGTTCGCTTCACGCAGAACGATCAGCTCGGACTGATTCCAGATCACGGGTCTGGGTCCGACAAAACTCATGTCGCCCTTGAGGATATTAAACAGCTGAGGCAGCTCGTCCAGATGTGAATGGCGCAGAAAACCGCCGCTGCGCGTGATCGATTGCTCCGGATCGCTGAAAAGACCTTCATCCGGTCTGGGACTCCCCTGATTCATTGTACGAAACTTGTAAATCGTAAAAACGTGACCGTTTTTCCCGCCCGCTTCTGCTGAAACAGGACTTTTCCAGAAGAATCCAGGTGAACGACCGCCGCAATCAGCAGAAAAAGAGGAATGAGAACAATTCCGCCGATCAGGGAAACCAGAATATCAGCAATTCTTTTTACTTTTGAATAACCCATGTCCTTTTCCCCTGCCGGGAGCTCGAAAAGCCCTCTTTGCTCACACCTCATTCCTCACACGGTTCGTGTGTTCGGTATCCTCAAGAGCACACAACAGCCCCAGTACAATCCAGAACAGCGGCGTCGTCATTGTAATGCTGAAGCTGAAAAACGCCTGAATGCAATATCCCGCCGCAGCCGCGCCGAGGATGGCTGCCTTTCGATTCTGCATCGCTCTTTTCAGCCAGAATGCCGCCAGTAGAACCAATCCCCCCAGATAAGAAATGAGAGAAAACAGTCCTGTATTAACCAGTATATTCAGATATTCGTTGTGAGCATTATCAACAACCGCCGTCTCGACCTCCGTACTGACGCTTGCATCCAGAACCACATCTACCGTCAGCCTGGAGCCCAGAGTATCCGGACCCGCGCCGAATAGCGGATATTCCTTCACAAGCTTCAGAGTCTCCGACCAGATCAGAAAACGATTGTTGCCAAATGTGACGTCAGAATCCCCGTTCACGAATCTGGACAGCTCATACAGTGTACCCTCTGTGACCGGGCAGAACCACTTCAGCCAGATGAACGCTCCTGCCGCTGCCACTACAATCACACCTGCGAAAGCGATGCGCACCCGTTCAGGATGAATTCGTGTTTCCGGAAGCTTTTTCCGGATAAGCACTGAGAGTGCCAGACACAGGACAGCCCCCGCAAGCGTCACTATGAATCCTGTCCCCGGATTTATCATACTGTATCCGAATTCATTTGCCCGATCCAGCGTAAACAGTTCACTCACGGAACATCCGACTGCGATGGCCGCGTATCCGATCAGCAGATCTGACAGGCGCTTTGCCGTCAGACATGCCACAGGAATCAACAGGACGCACACCGCTGCTACCGCAAGCAGAGCAGCCTCCACACGGATCGCGCACCAAATGATTGCGCACAGAAAAACAGGGATCAGCAGCAGATAGCGGCGCCTGTCATCCCGGACAACAATAGTCGCAAGAAAGAGGGGCAGCAGGATACTGAAAATCGTACCGATCATATCAATATTTCCGATAGTTCCGAGAAACACGCTGTCATAGTGATAATCACCAGGATAGATGCCAAACGGATTCGCCCCTGTAAACTGCACCAGACAGAGGCACGCCATGGCGGTCATGGCAGCGCCGGCAATCCCGACCATCCACTCCTCAAATTCCGCAAAATAAGAAATAAACAAAAATACTCCCACATAGAGCAGAATCGTAGAAAGTCCTTCATACCGCCCCATACCGATCCATGTGCTTTTTCCGTAGGGTGAGCGCAGCGCAGACACTGTACAGAAAAACACATATCCAAGCATACAGATTCGTATCCATCCCGGATGCCGCAGCCGCGCCGCAACCTCCCGTGGCTTTACCGCTCCCACACAGAGCAGCTCCACCCCAAGCAACAGACAGGCTATCAGATATGCCAATGAAACATACCGGAAAAAATAATATTTTGCTTCCGTAATTCCTCCAAAGCCGCTCCCATCGAAATAAAGCAGAAACACAGAGAACATCACACCGATATATACTGCGGAAATTCTGCGAAAATAGACAGTAACCGTATTTTTATTTTCATTTGATTTTTTATTAACCGTCTTCAGTCTTTTCCGCTCCTCTCTCCTTAATATCATATATAGGAAACGACATTAGTCGTTTCCTATAAGTATACGTTTTCAGTAGAGTTCTCGTAAATATAAGATTTCTTTGAAATATATCAGATTTCTGCTTTCCTTCGATGTTTCAGGCTGTTTTAACCTTTTACTCGCCTGTGTGAGCCGGGGGTGCGGCGTTAGCCGCGTCTGGCCTTAGCCGGATATCCACTGGACATCTGGCATCCCACGGAGCGTTTTTTCTTTACAAAAACGAAGTTTCCTATAAATTTTTATCATGTAGGGAAGTTCGGAGAACTTTCCTATATGATAATAAATGGCGGGAAATTTCCCGCCACCAATGGTTCAAAAGCTTTTATTTTTGCATTCTCAGCCCATCATTCAAAATGAACCTGCCCCTGCAGCCAGATAACACCTTTAAATCTTCGTCCGACCTCCGGTTCTCCGACCAGATCCTTTTCATTGATGCAGATATCAAAGTTCATGTCGTTACACTCAAGCATCATCTGGTAAATTTTCTCGTCAGTCGCAGAATTAACCACCCTTTCGCAGCTCTGAATATTTCCCATAATCTGGTACTGGTCACAGTCAATCCCGTAGGGCATAAAAAATGTATCTACAATTGAATAGAGATCCTCCATATACATTCTTCTGAAAATCATGGTATACAAATCCATATCTTCTATCGTCAGGCTTTCAATTGCCTCCTGATCCCCGTTTTTGGCGGCGGAGAGAAGCTGATTGCGCTTTGCGGAGCTTTTTTGCTGAAGATCAATCTGCTCATGATTTTTCTGCACCGGAAACAGAATGACTCCGCCTGTCGAAAGCCCGGACAGAGTGGTTGTCATTTTTCTCTGGAATATCTGGCTCAAAATCTGTTCTCTGCGATATTCCGCGGAATTCTGGACATAAAAGATAATAGAAACGCCGACGCGGCCATCATCAAAAACTCCTGCGTATGAAACCCCGTCTACGCGCTTTTCTATCGATACCTCTTCTGTCGTCGTTACGCTGGATCCATTATAATATGGAAAATAATACTGTCGATGGAAGCCCTCACCATCAAGATCTCCACAGATCATAATCCCCATATCCGGGGCATATTCTTTTTTCATCTGCATAAAGACAGTTTTGTTTTCTCCTTTGGCAATCTCACGATCGGTATAATCATGAAATACTTCATTCAAAAGCTTTTCTGTCTCGGATTCATTTTTCAGTTCGCTAAATCCTATTGCCCTTAAATATGAATGCATCTTTTCTCCCCGATGATAATCCGCTGTGTTTTCTTCTCATTGCTATTTGAAATGCTAATTATTACGAATATTTTTACAGGAAACAACATTAGTCGTTTCCTATAATTATTTCGCAGCTATCAGCTCCATCCCGCCCATATAAGGACGCAGCGCTTCCGGAATACGCACAGATCCGTCCGCATTCAGATTGTTTTCAAGAAATGCAATCAGCATTCTTGGCGGAGCTACGCATGTATTATTTAACGTATGTGCCAGGTACTTCCCGTTTTTCCCATTTATACGGATTTTCAGCCGTCTTGCCTGCGCGTCCCCAAGATTTGAGCAGCTTCCCACTTCAAAATACTTTTTCTGGCGCGGCGACCATGCTTCCACATCCACAGATTTCACTTTCAGATCAGCCAGATCTCCGGAGCAGCACTCCAGTGTACGTACCGGAATATCCAGCGAACGGAAATAATCGACTGTATTTTTCCAGAGACGGTCATACCACATCATGCTATCCTCCGGTTTGCATACAACGATCATTTCCTGTTTTTCAAACTGATGGATTCGATATACGCCTCTTTCCTCAATCCCATGCGCCCCCTTTTCCTTGCGGAAGCACGGAGAATAGCTGGTCAGTGTATACGGAAGCTCATCCTCCGGAAGAATCGTATCGATAAATTTTCCAATCATCGAATGCTCGCTCGTGCCAATCAGATAAAGATCCTCGCCTTCAATTTTATACATCATGGCGTCCATTTCCGCAAAACTCATAACGCCCGTAACCACATTACTGCGGATCATATACGGCGGGATACAATAAGTAAAACCACGGTTAATCATAAAATCACGCGCATAGGAAAGTACCGCGGAGTGAAGTCTTGCAATATCTCCCATCAGATAATAAAAACCGTTGCCCGCCACTCTGCCGGCTGCATCCATATCAATACCATTCAGCTTTTCCATAATTTCCGTGTGATATGGTATTTCAAAATCCGGTACAAAAGGTTCGCCAAAACGCTCCAGCTCTACATTCTCACTGTCATCCCTGCCAATCGGCACAGAAGGATCTATGATGTTCGGAATGATCAGCATAATTTCGCGAATCCTGGCCTCGACTTCCTTTTCCTCTGCATCCAGCTCTGTCATACGCTGAGAATTTTCCGTGACCTGTCGCTTGATTTCGTTTGCCTCTTCCTTCTTGCCCTGACCCATCAGATAGCCGATCTGTTTGGATATTTTATTACGATTTGCACGAAGCGCTTCTACCTCCTGCTTAATACTGCGATTTTTCTGATCCAGCTCCAGTACCTCATCCACAAGCGCCAGCTTTTCATCCTGAAATTTGTTTCTGATATTCTGCTTTACAATTTCCGGATTTTCCCTCACAAATTTGATGTCCAACATTTTTATTCTCCTCCATTCATATCACTAAAATAAGTTACTGCCTGTCGCAGCGCTTCTTTCTCCTCCGGGCCAAGGACAATGTACGATTCACCCTTTACTATTTCCTTGATATAGGTGTAACAGCCATCTCTTCCGTGTATGGTATTCAGCACAAATCCTGAATCACTCTCATCCAGCATGGCAAGCGCAAAGCTGAGTCTTCCTCCGACATCCGGAAACGCGTCATATTTTACGATTCCGATTTTGTTTGCTGACCGTCTCTGAATTTCCTTGATTCTGTGGATCTCATCATTATGAAGTCTGCTCATCTCGGAAAGCTTGTCTACTTCAAGAAACTTCTGCTGAAACGACTTTTCCAGTGATACCGCATCTTTTCCCTTCATAAATATACGGTATTTTTTTAAAAACCTTGTCAGTTTCATGGAAACATGCACCATGTAAAGCAGCACAAGCACCATAATTCCCATCATGGCTACTACGATAATTCCCGGATCAATACCAAGAGAATTTAAAATATTACTCTCCATTCCATTCCCCTCTTACCATTTTCTTATTCGTATTTTATGATTCCCCATTTTGAATTGACTGAATCAGATCCATTATTCGTTCCAGATCTTCATTTGAGTAATAATCAATCACTATTTTACCCTTATTATTCTTTTTATGGTCTATGGATACTTTTGTTCAAAGTATTGACTTCATTTTTTCCTCTATATTCTGATAAATAAAATCATTTACAGAATCCTGTTTAGGCTTTTCCTCCTTTTTTTCAGAAACAGATTTTACCAGCCTTTCCACATCCCGGACACTCATCTTTTCATCAAAGACCTTCAGAGCGTATTTATACTGAAGCTCCGCATCCGAAATTCCCAGCAGCGCCCTCGCATGACCGGTCGAGAGCATCTCATCGATCACCATCTGCTGTACACGCTCATCCAGCTTCAGTAATCGCATGGAATTCGTGACTGCAGCACGGCTTTTTGATACACGTTCAGCTACTTCATCCTGCTTTAATCCAAATTCTGTCAGCAGCCTTTTGTATGCGACCGCTTCCTCAATCGGATTTAGATTTTCCCTTTGAATATTTT
>JAJQIE010000049.1 GCA_021199395.1 Lachnospiraceae bacterium
GCATATAGCCCAGGCTGCGCAGATAACAGGCAAGCTCTACAGCCTCCTTCATCGAACAGCCCGGATGCGAGGACATCAGGTAGGGAACCAGATACTGGTTCATCCCACAGGACTGGTTCATTTTCCGGTACGCATCCGTAAACCTCACATAGACGCTGTGCCTGGGCTTACCCATCATTTCCAGCACCCGGTCGGACACATGCTCCGGCGCCACCTTCAGCTGACCGCTGATATGGTACTTTACCAGATCGCGGAAGAATACGTCGGACTTATCCGCCAGCAGATAGTCAAACCGGATGCCGGATCGGATAAAGACCTTTTTTACTTTAGGGATCTGGCGCAGCCGCCGAAGCAGGAGCACATAATCACTGTGATCCGCGTCCAGATTTTTACAGGGCTCCGGGAACAGACACTGTCTGTTTTTGCAGACGCCGTCCTTCAGCTGCTTTTTGCACGCCGGATGACGGAAATTCGCGGTCGGTCCCCCGACGTCGTGGATGTAGCCCTTAAAATCAGGGTCCTCCGTCATACTCCTGGCCTCTTTTATAATCGACTCATGGCTGCGCACCTGTACGATCCGTCCCTGATGAAAGGTCAGTGCGCAGAAGCTGCAGCCTCCGAAACAGCCCCGATTGCTGACCAGGCTGAATTTCACTTCCTCAAGAGCCGGAACACCGCCTTGCCTGTCATAAGACGGATGCCATGCCCGGCAATAGGGCAGGTCATAGATATCGTCCATCTCCTGTGTAGAAAGCGGTTTTGCCGGCGGATTCTGCACGACATAGACTGTCCCATATGGCTCTACCAGCCTCCTGCCTGAAAACGGATCCGTATTACAGTATTGTATGTAAAAGCTTTCGGCATATCTGCGCTTATCCGCCTTCATCTCCTCATAGGAGGGCAAAAGCTCATAATCGTAGACATCCTCCAGACGTTTGGTGCGATAGCAGGTGCCTTCGATAAAAGTGATATCTGAGATGGCAAGCCCGGCATCCAGCGCTTCCGCGATCGCCACGATCGACCGCTCCCCCATCCCGTAGGAGATCAGATCCGCGCCGGAATCCATCAGCACAGAGCGTTTCAGCGAATCCGACCAGTAATCATAGTGAGCGAGCCTGCGCAGGCTCGCCTCGATCCCACCGACAATGATCGGCACATCGCGATATGCCTGCCGGATGAGGTTGCAGTAAACGACCGCCGCATAGTCCGGCCGCTTCCCCATCACGCCGCCCGGCGTATAGGCGTCCGTGCCGCGGCGTCTCTTTGAGACCGAATAATGGTTCACCATCGAATCCATATTTCCCGCTGTGACCAGAAAACCAAGCCTGGGGCGTCCCAGCGCCATTACGCTCTCTTTTTTTCTCCAGTCCGGCTGGGAGAGTATGCCAACCGTATATCCATGCGCGAAAAGGACACGGCTGATCACCGCGTGTCCAAAGGAAGGATGATCGACATAGGCGTCCCCACAGACATAGACAAAATCAGGCTGTCTGATCTTCTGCGCCCGCAGCTCCTCAGGCGTGGTCGGCAAGAAATTCATAAGCGTTCTCCATCTCCCCGCAGCGTCTCATAGGTGCCGTCCAATACTTCATCATAGCTGCGGATATAATAATCCGCGAGCCTGCGCACTTCCTCTCTGCGCCCGAAGGAGAAATCATCCTCCATCGCGCAGACGCGCATCCCGGCGTTTTTCGCCGCAAGTACACCCATCGGTACGTCTTCAAATACAAAGCATTTTTCAGGGGCGATCCCCAGAGAGCCAGCCGCGTATAGATATACGTCCGGAGCGGGTTTCCCTTTTGCGACGTCACACGACGTCACAATACAGGTGAAACAGTCCTCCACCTGATTATTCCTGAGCGCGGCGCGGATCAGCTCATGGCTGTTGCTGCTCGCGATCGCGACCGGAAGTCTTCGTGCCTTCAGATAGCGCAAAAATTCTGCCGCGCCGGGCTTTAACGGCACCTCATGGGCGTATTTTTGCAGCGCCATCCGATTCCATTCCCGCTTGATCTCTTCAATTGTGCACGGCAGCGAAAAATGCTCTTTAAAATATACCGCAGTCTCAGTAAATCCCATACCCTCGATGGCGACAGGCAGATCTTTTTCAGGCTTCTGCCCATACCTCTCCAGATATTCGATATCAATGTCTGTCCACAGCCACATGGAATCCATCAGGGTGCCATCCAGATCAAAAATCACTGCTTCCGCCTGTCTCAGCATATGTATGTAACCTCTCCGTTTCTTCCTTTGTCAGCTCACGCCACCGACCGGGCGCAAGCTTCTCATCCAGGGTAATTCCCGCCATGCGGATACGCTTTAAATAGACGACCTCACAGCCCTGCCTGGCAAACATCCGCTTAATCTGATGAAATTTCCCCTCGCAGATCGTCACCTCGGCTTCCGTCACTTTTCCTGAAGGGCAATCTGCGTCCCTGGCTTCGTCTGCCATATCCGCCCCGCTTCTGAGAATCCTCAGCTCTGCCGGGAGCGTTTTTTTCTTCTCTCCAATGTCTATCCCTTCAGCGAACGCTCTCACATCCGCGTCCGTCAGTTCCCCGCGGACACGGACAAAATACGTCTTTTCCACATGATGCGACGGAGAAAGCATCCGGTGCGCGGTCGCTCCTTCATTCGTCAGGAAAAGCAGCCCCTCCGTGTCAAGATCAAGCCGCCCTACCGGAAACAGCTCTGCCCTTCGGGGATGATCAATATAATCCATCACAGTGCGATGCCCCGCATCCTCCGCCGCCGTCACACAGCCGCCCGGTTTGTGGAGCATCAGCCATACAGATTTCTCCCAGATCAATGGCCGTCCTCCAGCAGATACCCTGTCCACATCGGGGTCAATTTTCCGCTCCGGATGAAGCTCCGGTTCCCCATTTACTGAAATAATTCCTTTTTTCAGCTCCTTTTTCACCCCGCTGCGCGATTCCTGTAGCGTTTTCTCGAGGAATTTATCCAGCCGCATAGCTCCCATCGGTCACTGTTTTCCTTCTCTTATTGTTCTGCGCATCTATGGCGTCTGCCAGATGCGCGGCATTTCTTTCATCGCAGACACGGGCAAGGGGCATTTCTGCTCTACTGCATTCTCCAGCCCGGATAATATTTGTTTTTTATGCTGCCATCGGCAAGCCGTCCCCAGCCCAGCCCATGACCGTCCACACAGATCAGCACCCAGTCCGACCGGCTTTTACCGGCCGCGCCTCTGCTTTGGCCTGTCCGTTCTTCCTCACCGGCATTCAGCCCGACAGTCTCACCTTTCAGATAACGGGAAACCCGCCCGTCCCCCAGAGGCAAATCCAGCACCGTGTCAAAGCCCGAACGGTCAAGCAGCATGGCAAGAGCCTGCGACGGCTCAAAACGCCCGCGCTTTAGCGTGCCGGCCAGAAGCCCTGTACGCAGATAACGAATCCCATCCGGAAGGTCGTATGGCGGAAGCAGCAGACACTGTTCCCCAATCTGCCTGAAGCGCCAGCCGGACAACCGCTTTGCGAGCGTACGGTCGGTAATCCGCTGAAAAAAAGCCTCTGCTTCCGCCGGAATCCGGGAGCCGCCTCCCGCTGACGAAAACGCCCCCTCACTGGTTTCCGTTTTCTTTTCCCCTGCTTCTTTTTGCAGCAATGCCAGAAAATGTCCCTCGCCTCTGACACGGTGCGGGTAAATCCGGATACAGGGTTCCATGGAAATCCCACGGGCAAAGCCCTCCAGGTCCTCCAGCCATACCAGAGACAGCTCCGGATAGCGGTTCAGCGCGTCAGCAATGACCTCCTCATCCTCTTTCTCCGAAAAGGTACAGGTGGAATACAAAAGCATCCCTCCCGGCCTGAGCATCTGTACGGCACAGGAAAGGATCTCCTTTTGCAGAGGAGCGTATTCCTCCGGTCCCTTTTTCTCCCAGGAGGAAATCAGAGAGCTGTCCTTCCGGAACATCCCCTCTCCGGAGCAGGGCGCGTCCACAAGAATCTTATCAAAAAAACAACCAAAGGCTTCCAGCAGTCGTCCGGGCGACTCCGCGGTAATGCAGATATTTGAAGCGCCCCAGACCGACAGGTTTTTCAGCAGTGCTTTTGCCCGGCTCGCGCTCACGTCATTCGCCACCAGAAGTCCGCTGCCCTTTAAACGGGAAGAAAGCTCCGTAGCCTTTCCGCCTGGAGCCGCGCACAGATCCAGAACCATGTCCCCAGGCGCTATCGGAAGGCGGCTGGCCGGAAGCATTGCGCTCGGCTCCTGCATATAATACAGTCCCGCAAAATAATACGGGTGCAGAGATACCTGCGCACCCTTCTTTACATAAAATCCATTCTCCGTCCATGGAACGCGCTCCTGCAAAAAAGGCAGCTTTCCCTCAATTTCCTGAACCGATATTTTTTCTGTATTAACCCGAATTCCCGCACAGCTTTCCCTTTCATAGCTCTCCAGAAATTCCTCTGTTTCCGTCCCAAGCTGTCTTCGCATACCCGCGATAAATTCCTGCGGAAGCCGTTCCTTTACAGACATACGCTTTCGGGTTCCTTTCCTCTAATGTAAATGTTATTCCTCCTCAGCGATCGACTGAGCCCGATACCCTTCCGCGATCACATCCAGCTCTTTTCCAAAACGCCGGAGCTGATCGATATCATCCAGCTCATAAATCCGGTAAAACTCGTCCTGTATCTTCTGTATTTCCCTTTTGTTTGCCACACGGTACAGATTCTGAATATTGTTGAGTATATCCGAGACAAGGCTGGTGTGGATCTGAGACGAAATCTGCGCATCCATAATCTCGCTTCGCACAGACGACATCTCATTGTCCAGCAAAATGATCGCGTTTGCTACATTCGCCAGCTTTTCACGGATATGATCCGGAATGTTCATTTTGTACTTATATTGCAGAGAATGCTCAATCGTAGACCAGAAATTCATGGCAAGCGTCCGTATCTGTATCTCTACGTTGATCTTTCTGCAGCCCTTTACGGTCTGCACCTCGTAACGGACAATGATATGATAGCTGCGATAACCGCTGTCCTTCATATGGTTGATGTAATCGCGCTCACTGACGATTTCCATATCCGTTCGCTGGCGGATGATCTCAACTACCCTCTGAATATCCTCCACAAACTGGCAGATGATCCGGACGCCGGCAATATCAGAGATTTTCTCCTCGATTTCATCTACCATCACATTTTTCTTCTGTGCCTTATCCAGAATACTGGCAATCGTCTTTACCCGCCCGGTCACCTGCTCAATCGGCGAATACAGGCCCTGATTCCGGTATTCCTGGATCAGATGTTCGAATTTAACTACGAGCTCCTTCACCGCAAGATCGTAAGGGCTGAGGATCTCACGCCACAGTTGTATTTCCATTGTTCTTTCCCCCCATGATCAGCTGCTGCGTTTACTATAACATATATAAAAAAAAGTTGCAATGTCACACTTGAATCGAATTGTACATTCCCCGTTACAGGTGTTACATACCTGTGAAAATACAGGCTATAGCTGAGCATATCTGAGCACCCAGTATGGGTTTACACTGATTTCCTCCGACTGCTCCGTGCGGATATAAATCCCAAGATGCAGGTGAACGGCAAACCGGCCTCTGGTGCCTTCCCCGCCATAGCCGGAATCTCCCATCAGTCCAAGCTGCTCCCCCGCATATACGCTCTCTCCGATCGCAAACTCCCGCGCATAGGAATCCAGATGCGCATAGTAAAAATATCCGCCGCTGCCGCTGCGTATGCCAATGCGGTAT
>JAJQIE010000215.1 GCA_021199395.1 Lachnospiraceae bacterium
GATGTATTCTGTGTTTTAACAGCAGACGCCACATTCTGAGGCTTTGCTCCAGCCCCGGCGCTCTGTGTTCCGGTTCCCGTCGCTGCCCTTTCTTTTCCCTGCACAGCCTGAGAACCGGCTCCCGCCGCAGCGCTCTGCGGCCTTACTCCTGTCGCCCTCTCCTGTGCACTCTGAGATCCTGCTCCGGCTGCCGTCCCCTGTGCGCTCTCGCTCTGAGTTTTCGCTCCTGCCGTTCCCTGTACATTCTGAGCCACAGCCGCATTCCCCGCATTCTGTGTCTTTGTTCCTGCCTCGCCTTGTATGCCCTGCGGTCTTGCTCCCGCCGCGTTCTGTACTCCCTGCGGCTTCGCTCCCATCACACTCTGCGCGTTCTGTGGTCTTGCCCCCGCCGCGCTCTGCGCACCCTGCGGCTTCGCCCCCATCACACTCTGTGCGTTCTGCGGTCTTGCTCCCGCCGTACTCTGTGCGTTCTGTGGTCTCGCACCTGCCGTGCTCTGCGGTCTCGCACCTGCCGTGCTCTGCGGTCTGGAGCCTGGCGCACCCTGCGGTCTCGCTCCTGCTGTGCCCTGTGGTCTTGCTCCCGCCGCGCCCTGCGGTCTGGGTCCTGACGCACTCTGCGATCTCGCTCCCGCCGCACCCTGCGGTCTGGGCCGGCTTCCAGGCTTCACTATACCTGTCTTACTGTTCTGAGGACGGAACACCTGTATAATATTTTTTTTCTTAGGTGGACCCGCAGGCTTTTTGTCAGGCTTTTCCGCAGCCTTCTCCTCTGTTTTCTTTACTGCTTCTGGATCCTGATTCTTCTGCATATGCTCATCCTCCTTCATCTTAGCCCGCCGGTTGCCCGACTCAGCCCTTTCCTTCACGGCATCCGTATCTTCTGTATTACCCATAAAATCCTTTCTTTCCATATCTGTCATTCTCACAACCTCCCTTTATTCCGGCACTGCCGCCGTAAGCTTCTTTTCAATCGCACGCGCAAGCCCTGCATCCAGCACAGCAAGCACAGCTCTGAATTCACTGCCCGACGCGGCTCCCAATTCTTCACGAGTTCCGTGAAAATACGCCGGAACCTCATAAAAGGAGCACATATTCTGGAACTTTTTTTTCGTATTCCCGGAAGCTTCCGATGAAATAAGCACGAGACTGGCCTTTCCGGATTTTACCGCCGTCTCGACCTGAAACTCTCCGGACGCAATTTTGTTTGCCTTTTTTGCAATACCTGTCAGCGAAAGTACGCTATCTCTCATCAATCGATTCAATCTCCTTTTTCAGACCTTCATAAGTCTCCTCCGGGATTCTGACCTTCAACGACCGTTCAAGTCCTCTGTTTTTTACAGCCTTATCCAGACATTCCCTGCAACGGCAAATATACGCGCCGCGCCCATTTTTTCGTCCGGTCACATCAAGCAAAATCTCTCCCTCCGGTGTACGCAGTACCCTGAGCATCTCACGCTTGTTTTTCATTTCCTGACACCCTGTGCACTTACGCGTGGGTACCTTTTTTACCTGTCCAGCCATATTTACTGCTCCCCATCCGCAGGCGGCAGCTCTTCATCATCCCGGAAATCCCCGGAAGCCCCCTCAAAAGACTCATCAGAAGCGCCTTCTGCATCGTCTTCGTACGCTCCGTCATCCTCATAGGAGCCGTTCGCATAATCGCCGCCTTCTTCCCATGAATCGTCAGACCCATACGAGCCGTCCTCCTCGTAAGAGCCGTCCTCCGCATATTCGTCCTCGTAGTAGCCGTCCTCATCGTAATATTCTTCTTCGTAATAATCCTCTTCATATTCAAGGAGATCGCCGGATTCACGGGCCTGCGTTTCATTCTTTATATCGATCTTAAACCCGGTCAGACGGGCTGCAAGCCTGGCATTCTGTCCTTCCTTACCGATAGCCAGGGAAAGCTGATAATCCGGGACAACGACCTTCGCTACCTTCTCATCGCCATCCGCGATAACAGAAATGACCTTTGCCGGGCTGAGCGCATTCTCAATCAAAAGAGCAGGGTTTTCATCCCAGTTTATGATATCGATCTTCTCTCCATTCAATTCATCTACTACCGCGTTGACACGGGAACCATTCACTCCAACGCACGCGCCTACCGGATCTACGTCAGGATTGTTCGACCAGACCGCGATTTTCGTTCGGCTGCCGGCCTCTCTCGCTATGCTCCTGATCTCTACCGTGCCATCGTGTACCTCCGTCACTTCCTCCTCAAACAGACGCTTTACCAGCTCCGGATGCGTGCGGGAAACCTGAATTTTCGGACCCTTGGGCGTATCCTTTACCTCCAGGACGTAAACCTTTACACGCTGATTCGGACGATACGCCTCACCGCGGATCTGTTCCTCACTGGCCAGCGTGGCGTCCACCTTGCCGAGATTGATACTGACATTTCGGCCAAAATAACGCTGCACAACGCCTGTGACAATGTCGTGCTCCTTTTCATAATATTCATTATAGAGAACCTTGCGTTCTTCCTCGCGGATTTTCTGCAAAATAACATTTTTGGCATTCTGAGTCGCAATCCGACCGAATTCTCTGGATTTGATATTTACACGCACGATATCTCCCAGCTCATACCGGGAATCCATCAGCTTCGCGTTCGTCAGACTGATCTGCGCCAGCTCATCCTCAACCTGCTCTACGACCGTTTTCTGCGCATAGACTTCAAATTCACAGGTTTCAGGGTCAATATTTACCACCACATTGTCCGCCTCAGTCTTCCAGTTATTCTTGCATGCCTGGATCAGCGACTGTTTGATTGCGTCCAGCAGCGTCTCTTTGCTGATGTTTTTTTCCTTTTCAAGAATCGTGAGTGCCTCCAACAACTCGTTATTCATATCGTTCCTTCCTCCCTGTCAGAAATCAAATGCCAGCCGTATCAGAGCAATATCCGCCCGTTCAAACTGTACGGTCTCATTATCCGTTTCTATAGTGACTGTATGCTTATCAAATTCTTTTAAAATCCCCGAAAATTCCTTCTGATGATTCAGCGGGCGGAATGTCCGCAGCTCCACCCTCTCGCCAATACTGCGTTCAAAATCCTTTTCCTTCCGGAGCGGCCGTCCCAGCCCAGGAGAGCTGACCTCCAGGATATACGCGTCCTCAATAAAATCCCGCTCATCAAGCAGGTCGCTGAACGCCCGGCTGATCACCTCGCAATCGTCTATCGTAATTCCTCCCGGCTTATCAATGTAAGCGCGGAGATACCAGCTTCCGCCTTCCTTTACATACTCGACGTCAACCAGCTCAAACTGGTGCCGCTCAATCAATGGTGTCAGCAGAGCCTCTGCCTTCTGCTCATATGTCTCTTTTTTACTCATGTGTACCCCCACAAATAAGAGTGGACCGTGCGGTCCACTCTTTTATCAGTAACGGTTATATAATTCTTAGACATAATAGCACCATTTTCCTGCAATTGCAAGTGCTTTTCTGCTTTTATTCCAGTGCATTTTCACAGGATACCTCTATGATCGTATCTTTTTCAAAGAAAGAATCCGTGCCGACGTAGACAACTGCCTCACAGCCGCTTCCATACGAGGGGGAATTATAGGTATAATAATGGTAGTCCCCGCTCTCCGAATACTCATAATCCATACTGTTTTCATTCAGAATAGACAGAAACTCCTCTTCTGTGGCGCCAACGCTCACACCTCCCGGAAGCGCTCCTTCCATATCCAGTGTATAGCCGCCGACTTCCAGTGTTTCCACCCAGCAATTTTCCGGCGTCGTAGCGTAATCCTCGCCGTTCACCACGGATGTAGAAAAGGACTGATTGTCCTTCCGCAGCGTCACCCTGCCATAATACTGAGCTATGACCAGAGAATCACTGTCGTTTTCATCCAGCGTCCATCCATCCTCGACCAGCACGCTTACCGGTACCGGGAGCGCGTAAACCTTCCCCTCCAGTTCAATCTCATAGTCTGTGAGATCATTGCTTAACACATCCGGCCTTGCGTAGGCCAGCACACTCTGCGGTGTCTCCGTACTCGGCTCACCTACATCATAGCCTTCCGGTTCTGCAAAATTTTCAATCTGAATTTCCTCCAGGACTCCGCTTTCCAGATAAACTGCAAGCTCCACTTCCTGATTGTAGTCCTCCTGGTAGGTATACTGCGTATATAGTTCGCCCTCATAGATATCTGTCGGTTTACCATACGCGGCAACGATGTCCTCCGCCGTGGAAGCTCCCAGCGCCAGCCCTCCCGGCAGCTCAACTACGCTGTCTGCTTCATCCCAGTAAAATTTATCAATCGAAATTCCCGCCACGATACAATCCTCTGCCGGAACAGTATTAAGGCCGAGATTTAACAGATACGCGTAAACAGTCAGATCTTCTTTTACAAATGTATAAATGCCATAACTATATGGCTCAATCGTCTCTTCAGCCTCCGCTTCCTCCTTGAGACTCCACCCATACGCAGTAAGATCCGCATACATCATTGGAAGCGCGTAGACATCCTCATCGATCACAAGCTCATAATCCGTCCATGCCCCGTCCTGCACCTCTGTTTCTGTCTCGTTTTCAATCGCCGACGCCGATGCGGATAATCCATTCGCCGCAATACTCAGGCCTAATAAAAATGCCAGCCAGCTTTTTTTCATAACCATTCTCCCATTTTCTGAAAATTCCGCGAAGCAACGTATCTCCTGCCATTTGAATTTTTATTATAGGGAATAATTCGCAGATTGTAAAGTGAAAAATGTAAAAATAAGCATACTTAAATATGTTTATCTTTGCACTCATTTTTTAGAGCAATCAGAAATACGGATGCCTTTCTCCTTCCAAATTTTGATTGGTTCTTTAATTGGTTTTTGATTTGAATAACAAAAAAGCCCTGATTATCAAGGCTTTTCGAGAGCGGATAACGAGAATCGAACTCGCCTCCCCAGCTTGGGAAGCTGGTGTTCTACCGATGAACTATATCCGCAGACAGATAAAACTCACATCTGCGGAATATTATATAACAGAATTTTATTATTTTCAAGTACCGATTTTAAAAAATTCTTTTTTTCTGTTCATCCTTCCGGTAACCGCCATTTTGGGGAATCCCGCTGTTTTATCACTCCACCGTCACACTTTTCGCCAGGTTCCTCGGTTTGTCTACATCAAGGCCCTTCGCAACCGAAACATAATAGCCGAGCAGCTGCAGCGGTATCACAGCCAGAGACGCGGCGAAATGCGGGTCTATCCGCGGAATATAGACGGTAAAGTTTACATGATCCTCGATCGCATAATTTCCATAAGAGGTCAGTCCCAGCAGATAAGCCCCGCGGCTCTGAACCTCCACCATGTTGCTGACTGTCTTTTCGTAAAGGTCATTCTGTGTGAGCACGCCAATCACCAGCGTACCATCCTCAATCAGAGAAATCGTGCCATGCTTCAGTTCCCCCGCGGCATATGCCTCCGAATGAATGTAGCTGATTTCCTTCATTTTCAGGCTGCCTTCAAGAGAAATCGCATAATCAAGTCCCCGGCCAATAAAGAAAATATCCTTCGCGTTCGCGTACTTCGCGGCAAACCACTGCAAACGCTCCTTATCCTCAAGAACCCGCGTAATTTTACCGGGCAGTGTCTCCAGCTCTGAGAGCATGGACGCAAGCTGCTCCTCCGACAGCGTCCCATGAACCGCTCCGAGCTGCATGGCCAGAAGATAGCAGGCGATCAGCTGTGTACTGTAT
>JAJQIE010000303.1 GCA_021199395.1 Lachnospiraceae bacterium
CGGTAAGCCTCAGGTTTTGATGCCGCAGCCGCGCCATTCTCCGCGTCAAACGTACCCGGATTACACTCGATAGTGATCTCTGCGTCGTCCTGAAACGAGAACCGTGAACGCAGGGCATCCAGAATCGACGCAATCTGCTCCGCGGGCAGCAGGGAAGGCGTCCCGCCCCCAAAAAAGACACTGCTGACCGTATATTCACTGTCATTCGGCAGATAGTTCCCGGCCAGTTCTTTGCATGGGAATTCCTCCATCTGTGAGTGCTGCTTCTGCGCTGCTTTCTGATTCGCATGAGCCGTTTCACGATGCGATATCGTATGTACGCCAGACAGACGGCGCGGCGCGCTCACCGGCGCGCCACTTTGGATCTCCTCTGTCAGCGCACGCACATATCGGTCGCGCAGCCTCCGATCGGCAGGTGCGGAGAGAAAATCACAGTAAGCACATTTTTTCACACAAAACGGAATATGAATGTACAGCTCCAGCTCTCTCAAGCCTGCCCCCTTCCCTTCACTCTGTGCTCCTTCGACCTGTGCCCCTCCATTCCAAATCGTTCACGAAACACAAGAAACAGCACAATGCAGATCACTGCCGACAATGTAGAACCCGCCGGTGCAGCCAGCCCCATCGGATACAGCGTCTCCGGAAACAGCTTTGCCGCCAGATACGCGCCGGGAATCCGCACCAGCAAAATCGAGATCAGATTGTGGGCAAAGGAAAAACCGGACAATCCGTAAGCACAGAAGAAACCGCTGAAGCAAAAGTGAATTCCAGCCACAATACAGTCAAACACATAGGAACGCAGATACTGTCCGCCAAGCATCCGTACTGTCTCCTCATCAGAGAACAGACCGACAAACCGCTCCGGCATAACCTGACAGATCGCCGTCCAGACCAGGCCAAATGAGACAGAAATGACGATGGCGTAGAAAAGTGTCTTTCTCGCGCGGTCATGCCGATTCGCTCCCCGGTTCTGCGCCGCAATCGCTGAAACGGAAGAAAGCATCGCTGAAGGCACCAGAAACAGAAAGCTGATAATTTTTTCCACAATACCGACACTGGCCGCGACGTCCACGCCGCGCCTGTTCGCTATCATCGTAATTACAAGAAATGAAATCTGTATAAATCCGTCCTGGCAGGCGACCGGAACCCCTACCTTTAGAATATCCGACAGGACTGATTTTTCCGGAACAAAATCCATTTTACCGATTTTCAGGTCAAACCTGGCAGCAGAGCCTGCGCGCACCGCCTGAGCACCGCGTGCCTCCTCCGTTTCCGGCTGCTTCCCCTTTCCCGGCGCAGAGCGGCTCCGCTTCAAAAACGCCAGCGCAAACACAACGCTGGAGGCCTGAGAGAGCACGGTGCCCAGTGCCGCGCCCGCCGCGCCCATCTGTAAGCCTCCGATCAAAGCAAAGTCAAGCACGATATTGAGCACGCATGCCACCCCGACAAAATACATCGGACTTCTGGAATCGCCCATGCCGCGGTAAACACAGCTAATCACATTGTAAGCCGTAATAAATGGAATCCCCGCAAAGCAGATGGTCAGATATGCTCTGGTCTGCTCAATGGCCTCTTCCGGAACAGACATCACCAGAATAATACCGTCCATCGCAAGCATCAGCACAGCCACCAATACTATGGATCCAATCGCAAACAGAGTTACCGTATTCCCCACGATGCGGGATGCGCGCTCCGTATGCCTGCTGCCAATTGCTACGCCCAGGCCCACGGTTGAACCCATCGCCAGCCCCACGATGATAACCGTAATCATGTGCATGACCTGACTGCCCACGGAAACCGCAGAAATCGCGGCAGCCCCGTTGTACTGTCCGGTCACATACAGATCCACCATCCCGTAAAAGGTCTGTAAAAAGCATGATAGTAAATAGGGAAGCGAAAACCGCAGCAGAACCCTGAGTACACTTCCATTCGTCAGATCCTTTTCCATGCTATTCTTCTGTCTCCCCCTTCCCCTTTTTCTCCGCTACAGGCTCCTTTTTCGATCCTGTCTTTTCTTCCGCGACGGACTCTCTTTCTGATACTGTCTTTTCTTCCGCGACGGACTCTCTTTCCGATTCTGTCTTTTCCGAATCAATTTCTTTCTCAGATTGCATCCGATCCACCGTTTCTCCGGACTGTCCCGAATTCCCATCATAATCATCCAGAAAGTGATGCCGCGCTCCGTCCTTTTTCCATGCGATAATTGTATTAAGATTGACATTTTCCACGCTTCTGAATATATTGCTCTCAATGACCGGATCCCGCTCGGCAAGCAGAGCGATCAACTGTTTGATCTCCGCGCGCTTGGAGCTTTTCTCCGCGCCGTTTTCGGAAGCGCATTTTTCCGTAAAACGGCAGGCACACTGAATAAAACGCAGGCCATTGTAATTCGCCCAGTGAATAATGTCTTTTTCCCGGATCAGATACATAGGGCGAATAAGCTCCATTCCCTCAAAATTAACGCTGTGCAGCTTAGGCATCATGGTCTGTATCTGCCCGCCATAGAGCATTCCCATCAAAACCGTCTCAATTACATCATCATAGTGATGGCCAAGCGCGATTTTATTGCAGCCAAGCTCCCTTGCTTTGCTATAAAGATACCCCCTGCGCATCCGCGCGCACAGATAACATGGCGAGCTTTCTTCGGAGGATACAATGTCAAATATCTCAGAGGAAAACACGGTTATCGGTACGTTCAAAAATCTGGCATTTTCAAGAATCCTCTGATAGTTCCGCTCATTATATCCCGGATTCATCACAAGAAAAACAAGTTCAAAATTTCGTTTCCCGTGACGGTACAGCTCCTGAAAAAGCTTTGCCATCAGCATAGAATCCTTGCCGCCTGAAATGCATACCGCAATCCGATCCCCATCCCGGATCAGCTCATACTCCTGAACCGCTTTCGTAAACCGGCACCAGAGCTCCCGGCGGAACTTTTTGATGATGCTTCGCTCCGCATCTCTGCAGGTTCGAATGTCAGCCTTCTGCGTCAAATCTGTTGATTCTGTTTCTTTCATTGTACTCTGGTACTCCACTCCATTTTCCAGATTGAAATTCCCGCGTAGCCCACTTATCTCCAAAATCAAAATTCCTTTCCGGCAAGAATTTCTTTATAATCCTTCAGATTCTTTGCGAGCAGCGTAGGCGTATCCAGGTGATAAGGACATTTGCTCTTACAACTGCCGCAGTGCAGACATTCCTCAATCTTCATCATCTTTGCCTGCATTTCCGGCGTAAGCTGCGCCTCAGACGGTGCGCGCCGGATCATCAGCGACATACGCGCACAATCATTAATCGCAATGCCCGCCGGACACGGCATACAGTAGCCACAGCCTCGACAGAATTCTCCCATCAGCTCCCGACGGTCTTTTTCGATCAGCGCACGAATCTCATCCGTCATCACAGGCGGACAGATAATATAGGATAAAAACTCCTCCAACTCACGCATCCTCTGAACTCCCCAGATAGGAAGGACATTGTCAAACTGCGCTTCAAACGCATAAGCCGCTGCAGAGTTCGTAATCAGGCCTCCGGACAGAGCCTTCATCGCGATAAAGCCCATATCCGCCTCCTTACAGGCCGTCACCAGCTTTTCATCCTCTTCCGTCGCGAGATAGCAGAACGGAAACTGCAGCGTCTCATACAGTCCGGATTCAATCGCTTCCCTGGCCACGTTCAGGCGATGGTTCGTGATACCGATATGGCGGATTTTCCCCTGTTTTTTCGCCTCCAGCATGCACTCATACACGCCGCTCTCATCCCCAGGCTTGGGACAAAAGGAGGGGTTATGGAATTGATAGATATCCAGATAATCCGTCTTCAGGTTCGAAAGCGTCGTATCCAGATCCTTCCAGAAATCCTCCGGCTTCACTGCCGCCGTCTTAGACGAAATAAACACATTACTGCGAACCTCTGAAAGCGCCAGCCCCAGCTTGTGCTCACTGTCCGTATAGAACCTCGCAGTATCAAAAAAGGTCACACCCTTCTCATATGCTGTCCGTATGATCTTCACCGCATCCTCATCACTGATCCGCTGGATCGGCAGCGCGCCAAATCCGTTTTTATTCGTCACAATCCCTGTTTTTCCAAGTCTTACTGTCTCCATTGTTCTTCCTCTTTTCATAATATAACCTATCGGAAGGAAAACGCGCTTGCGGGTTTTCACCCGATAAGTTAGCGACAGGATCGCCAGATTCTGGAGCATTATGGGAAGCGGTTTTCTTCCCATAATACCATTTTATCATACAGGGAAGTCCAAAGAACTTTCCTGTATGATAAAAAAACAACTGCTCCGCCACAGGCAGACCAGCCATTTTCACTACATCCTGCGGAACTTATTCTGCTTCCGAAAACTCGTCCTTTCCTACAGAGCAAAGCGGGCATTCAAAATCCTCTGGAACATCCTCCCATTTTGTTCCCGGCGCGATTCCGCCCTCCGGATAGCCCTCTTCTTCGTCATAAACCCATCCACAGACGTCACATACATACTTCATAGACTTATTCCTCCATAAATAAATTATTATGATATGGCGAACCACTATTGTACCTATAAGTATATTCATTTTGGCTGGAAAATCAATACCAAAATTTCAACTATCGCTGTTTTCCTCTACTGCCTTTCTCTGCCGTTTTTTCTCTGCCACATTTTCTCTATCGCTTTTCCTCAACTGCCTTTCTCCTGTCGATTTTCCTCTGCAGCTTTTCCTTTTATCCGCAATGTTTTCAGATATTCCTTCTGTTCAGGTAAAATCCGGTCACTCTCCACAGTCTTCTGAATCGTCTTGTTGTGCGTCCAGGGATCCAGTCTTTTTCCCTCGATATACGGCAAAATCCGATCATACTGTTTCGCCAGAGCTGTGGCAAAATACCACGCTTTCATCATGTTGATGTAGTACGCCCCATCTGACGAAACCGAAACAACCCAATCCGCATACCTTTCATCAAAAGCATCATCAAGAAAATACCGCATCAGAACGCCAATCCCAAAGCGAACCGTATACTCATGCGAAGCCGTAAGCCATCTGTTGATATACGGAATCAGGCTGTCACGATTGCCTTTAAAAGCTTTTGGCAAAAGCTGGTCGCAGGTCGCCCAGTTGTCCACATATGGCAGAAACAGCTCCAGTTCGGCCATACAGGCGGTAAAGTCCTTCTCCTCAGCGATGAGGAACGCATGAAGCTGATTTTCCTCAAAATAAAAGTGCGGCAGCGTCCGCAGAAAGGCCTGCGACTCATCCGCTTTCCGCGGTTCCGTCTTTCCTTCCTTTATAATAAGCTTTGCAAGCGCGCGAAGCTCCGGGGTGCGCACTCCGATAATCCTGTCCGGCAAAACCGTCGGAATCAGCCTGCCCTGAAAATCTCTGTAAGTCATATCCTGCCGTTCAAAAAGCCACTCCTGTATTGAGGTCATTCTGTCACATTCTCTCCTTAGGAACTGTCTGGTATCCCCGTGTCCGTATCCCGAAAGCTTTTCTCTGCCGCCGGATTTTCCATTTTGTGGAACATCATGGCGAGTTCTTCATATCACAGAAAAGGCTTCCGAGGAAATCCCCGGAAGCCCTGATTCTACTGACAATGCTGAAATTACTCGATGATCGTAGCAACACGGCCTGATCCTACTGTACGGCCACCCTCACGGATAGCGAATGTAAGACCCTGCTCCATAGCGATCGGATGAATCA
>JAJQIE010000330.1 GCA_021199395.1 Lachnospiraceae bacterium
GGATTGATCAGGAATGAATGAAATGCACCGAAGACACCCGCTATTATGGGATTGTTTAAGGAGCGGTTTATGAATTCGTTTAAGAATACATTCGAGTATTTATAAAAGAAAGACTTGACAATGGGTAAAAAGTAGGGTAGGATATTCAAAGAAATGCGAACATAAGTTCGAAAAAGGAGAATGACATGGCACAGGATGATAAATTAAAGGCATTAGATGCCGCTCTTACACAGATCGAAAAGCAGTTTGGAAAGGGCGCAGTGATGAAGCTCGGAGATACAGGTACGCGTATGAATATTGAGACTACGCCTACGGGATCACTGAGCCTGGATATCGCATTGGGGCTGGGCGGTGTGCCTAAGGGACGTATCGTGGAGATCTACGGACCGGAATCCGGCGGTAAGACGACAGTGGCCCTCCATATGGTAGCGGAGGTTCAGAAGCGGGGCGGGATCGCCGGATTCATAGACGCGGAGCACGCTCTGGATCCGGTATATGCCAGAAATATTGGCGTAGATATTGACAATCTCTATATCTCGCAGCCGGATAATGGCGAGCAGGGGCTTGAGATCACAGAGACGATGGTTCGTTCCGGGGCGGTTGACATTATTATCGTGGACTCTGTAGCCGCACTGGTTCCGAAGGCGGAGATTGAAGGCGACATGGGGGACGCACATGTTGGTCTGCAGGCGCGCCTGATGTCGCAGGCTCTTAGGAAGCTGACCGGCGTGATCAGCAAGTCAAACTGTACGGTGATATTTATTAATCAGCTTCGTGAGAAGGTCGGAGTCATGTTTGGCAATCCGGAGACGACGACCGGGGGACGGGCGCTGAAATTCTATTCTTCTATCCGCATGGAAGTCCGCAGGGTCGAATCCCTGAAGCAGAGCGGTGAAGCGATTGGAAACCATGTTCGTGTAAAGGTCGTAAAGAACAAAATTGCGCCGCCGTTCAAGGAAGCGGAGTTTGATATCATGTTCGGCAAGGGGATTTCCCGCGAGGGAGATATTCTGGATCTGGCGGCAAACAACAATATCATCAATAAGAGCGGTGCATGGTACGCCTACAATGGAAATAAGATCGGACAGGGGCGTGAGAATGCCAAGATTTATCTGAAGGAGCATCCGGAGATTATGGAAGAGGTTGACCGGAAAGTGCGCCAGCACTATGGACTGATCGACGCGGATCCGGAGGAAAAATCGCCTACAAAAGAGATGGCCCCGGCAGGAGCAGGCTCAGCAAGGCAGGCTTCCGCAAAGGCTGAATCGGCAAAGCAGACTTCTGTGAAGACAGAATCAGAAAAGCAGGCTTCCGCGAAGACAGAATCAGAAAAGCAGGCTTCTGCGAAAGCGGAATCAGGGAAAATGACCTCAGCAGGCTCTGTCGCGGAAAAGACGGAGCCAACGGCGGGGGAGCAGAGGTAAGGCCAGATGGAACGTGTGTCTGAGATCAGAAAGCTTACCGGCGGCAGGTATCTGGTATCCCTGGAGAGCGGACTGCGTTTTCCTCTTTATGGAAAGGAGCTTTCAGAGTGTGCTCTCAGCGAGGATGCGGTGATAGAGGAGGAGGTTTTTGCTTATATTATGGAGGAGCTTCTTCCCAAACGAGCGCGTCTGCGGGCGATGCACCTTCTGGAGAAAATGGATCGGACAGAGTATCAGCTCCGGCAAAAGCTGGAGCTGTCCGCTTATCCGGATGAAATCATCGACGATGCTGTCCGTTATGTAAAGGAGTATCATTATATTGACGATCTCCGTTACGCAAGGAATTACCTGCAGAGCCGCGCGTCGTCAAAAAGCATTCGGCAGATGGAGCAGGAGCTTTATACGAAAGGCATATCAAAGGACGTGGCACGTCAGGCACTTTCAGAGGCTGAGCTGCCGGATGAGGAGGCGCAGATACGAGCCTTGCTGGAAAAGAAGCATTACGATCCGGCGGAAACGGATCTGAAAATACAGCAGAAAATGTACGCGTATTTAATCCGAAAGGGATATGACAGGGCTGCAATTACGCGTGTTTTGCGACAGGTACAGGAGCTGGACTGCCAATAATTACATTTTTACAGGAAACGACAAACCGTTTTTGCCGTTTCCTGTAGAACCCATAAATTACATCTTTTTTAAGAATCCCATACTTGACTAATTTCCGGGAATAGTGCAATATTATTAAGAAATAAGAAACGACGCAGGTCGTTTTACTTTGCGAAGAGAAATACAGGCCTGGGAATGGTTTATAGAATTAAGAAAATATTGGTAACTGCGAAAGGACTGAACAGATATGAATATTGCGTGAAATATCACGGAGACGATAGAAGGGTAAGGGATGACATGAAGAAAAAACATAAAGGATTGCAGATCGTGATTCTGGTCATTGTATGTGTGATACTGATCGTTCTCTGCGTATCCGGGTACTATCTGTACAGGCAGGTGAACAGCGGACTGTTTTTTGAGGAAACTACGCTGAACGGTTATGATGTGTCAGGAAAGAGCTGCAGTGAAGTATTTCAGATCCTGAGGGAAGACTACAGCGCACCGACGCTGACGATCACGGAGGGCGGTGAGACCGCGCTGACCCTGACGCTGGAGGAGATGGGCTATACGATTGATGAAGCGAGCCTTCTTGCGGATATTCAGTCCTGTATGCGCGAGCAGAATCTGAGCCTGCTGTTTAGCCTGTCGGAGGGAAATACCTTTGAGGTTGAGGTATCCTTCGATTATGATGAGAGCGTATTTCTGTCAGCTGTCACGTCCGCAAATTTTGCCCGTGAGCGTACTTCGAGCACAGATGCTTCACTGGAATTTGACGGTACGGAGTATTATATAGAGCCGGAGATATATGGTACGGAGTTTGATGACGCAGACCTGCAGATCATGGTAAAGGACTATGTGGATAAGCTGGTAGCCGAGGATCGGCCGCAGGAGGATGCGGAGATTGCGATTCCGGAATCCTTTTATTATCTTCCTGCTGTTACGCAGGAGGATGGTGAAATGAACACGCTGAAGGACATTTATAATTCCTATTGCAAGACCGTGATCACACTGACATTTGGAGACGATGAAGAGGATGAAATTGTCCTGGACTGGTCCGTCATTCAGGACTGGCTGGTAATTGACGGAGATACGGCCTATATAGATGAACAGCAGGTAGAGGATTTTGTATATAATCTTGCCGCGACCTACAATACGCTGTACCTGCCCCGCACATTTACAACAAGCAATGGCGATACGATTGAATATGAAAGCAGCGATTACGGTTATCAGATCGACCAGAGCGGCGAAATCGAGCAGCTTCTGGCTGATATCGCTTCGAATACGGAGGTTACTCGCGAGCCCACCTACTCGACAAAGGGAAGGACTCGTGACGGCGCAGATGATATCTGCGGCACTTATGTAGAGGTAGATCTCACCGGACAGCACCTCTGGTATTACAAGGATGGGGAGCTCGTCATTGAAAGCGACATCGTGAGCGGTAAGCCGACCGAGGACCGTGAGACGATCACAGGTGTTTTTATGATACCTTACAAGCAGACGGATGTCACTTTGAGCGGAGGCACGGGTTCAGGAGCATGGGAGACAGATGTCACTTACTGGATGCCGTTCCACGATGGGCAGGGGCTGCACGATGCTACATGGCGCTCCTCCTTCGGCGGCACAATTTATGAGACAAACGGCTCCCACGGCTGCGTGAACCTGCCCTATGACGTGGCGGAAACCATCTACAATGAGATGGAAGAACGCACACCTATCTTCCTTTATAAGACCGAATGACGATAGATAAATGTTATGGGTTTACAGCTGCGACAGCAAACAAACTACTTGACACATTTATGAAAAGAGTATAAAATTAAGCTGTTGTTTTCGGACAATGAAAAATGAATAAGGAGGTGCTCCTGTGCCTACAGTAATAGCTATCATTGCTGTTGTAGTATTACTGGTTCTGGCAGTCGTGATATCTGCAGCTGTATCCGTCAACCGTTACAAAAAACAGACGGAGGCCAAGCTTGGCAATGCTGAGGAGAAGGCGAGGCAGATTATTGACGATGCGCTGAAGGCGGCAGAGACGAAGAAACGCGAAGCACTTCTGGAAGCGAAGGAAGAATCTTTGAAGACGAAGAATGAGTTGGAAAAAGAGACGAGAGAGCGCAGATCAGAATTGCAGCGTTACGAGAAGCGTGTTTTGTCAAAGGAAGAAAGTGTTGACAGAAAAGCGGATGCTCTGGAACGCCGGGAATCAGGGATTACAGCCAGGGAAGAAGAGTTAAAGAAAAAGACTGCAGAAGTCGAAAAGCTTCGAAATCAGCGTCTTACCGAACTCGAAAGAATCTCAGGACTTACCTCTGAACAAGCAAAAGAATATCTTTTAAAAACTGTTGAAGATGAAGTAAAAATTGATACTGCAAAGCTCTACAGGGAACTGGAGAGTCAGGCAAAAGAAGAAGCAGGTAAAAAAGCAAAAGAATATGTGGTTACAGCCATTCAGAAATGTGCTGCCGACCACGTCGCAGAGACGACGATCTCTGTTGTTCAATTGCCGGGCGATGAGATGAAAGGCAGAATTATCGGACGTGAGGGCCGCAATATCCGTACTTTGGAGACATTGACGGGTGTGGATCTTATCATTGATGATACGCCGGAGGCAGTCATCTTGTCAGCTTTTGATCCGATCAGAAGAGAAGTGGCGAGAATCGCGCTTGAAAAGCTGATTGTAGACGGCCGTATCCATCCGGCCAGGATTGAGGAAATGGTGGAAAAGGCTCAGCGTGAGGTTGAGACGATTATCCGTGAAGAAGGCGAGGCCGCCGCACTGGAGGTGGGCGTACATGGCATTCATCCGGAGCTGATACGTCTGCTGGGCAGAATGAAATACCGGACCAGCTATGGCCAGAATGCATTGAAGCATTCCATCGAGGTGGCGCAGCTTTCAGGGCTGCTTGCCGGTGAGATCGGAGTCGACGTGAGGATGGCCAAGCGTGCGGGATTATTGCATGATATTGGCAAATCCATTGACCATGAAATGGAAGGCTCTCATGTTCAGATTGGTGCGGAGCTGTGCAGAAAGTACAAGGAGTCTCCAATTGTTATAAACGCAGTAGAGTCTCATCATGGAGATGTAGAACCAGAATCACTCATCGCCTGTATTGTACAGGCTGCGGATACGATTTCGGCAGCCCGTCCGGGAGCACGGCGTGAGACGCTGGAAACATATACAAACAGATTAAAACAGTTAGAAGATATTACAAATGCCTTCAAGGGTGTTGAAAAATCATTTGCTATTCAGGCAGGTAGGGAAATACGGGTTATGGTAGTGCCGGATCAGGTGACGGATGCGGGTATGGCGCTTCTCGCGAGAGACATCGCCAAGCAGATCGAAGCGGAGCTGGAATATCCGGGTCAGATCAAGGTCAGCGTGATACGCGAGAGCAGGGCAATCGACTACGCAAAGTAGGAGAAACTGTCGTATATGACAAAATAGTAAAGAGCCGTAAGGAAAGATTTCCTTGCGGCTTTTCTTATAATATAGTACAATGAGTTACGACTTAGATTTTTTTGAAAAGAAAAAAGAACACCCATGAGACACAGAAAAAGAAGTGGGCGAGTGAATGAAATTCTTTCACAATTAGATTTTTCAAAAAGAAAAAAGAACACTCAGGAGGGAAATT
>JAJQIE010000037.1:0-3721 GCA_021199395.1 Lachnospiraceae bacterium
GGCTATGGACAGGCGGTATCCCTGCTGTTCTCGATCTGCCTGATCGTGATCGGACTGGCAGTTTCATCCTTCTTCAGGAAACGGGAGGTGGAGCTGTGAAAAAGAAAAAGATTGCGCGAGGCGATATTGTGACAATTGTTTTAATGCTGATGGCAATGATTGTGTTTGTGGTTCCTCTTTATCTTGCTGTTCTGACAGCCTTTAAAAGTAAGCAGGAGCTTGGCCAGTCCGTACTTGCATGGCCGTCAACGCTTTATCTGGACAATTTCATCGAAGGCATGAAAAAAAGTAATTTTTTTCATTCTATGAGAAACAGCGTACTTGTGACCTTTCCTTCTGTGCTGCTGATTGTCCTCTGCTCAGCCATGAGCGGGTATACGGTGGCAAGGCACTCAAAGGATTCGAAGGTATTGCGTTTGCTGGATAAGGTTTATTTATCCTCCCTGATGATCCCGTTTCAGATCCTGATGATTCCGGTGTACCGGATTTACAAATATTTTGGATTGCTGAACACCAGAGTCGGCATGATATTAATGCTCACCGGTACAAGCATTGCGTACGCCTCTTTCCTGTATGTCGGATTTGTAAAGTCCATTCCGCGTGAGATAGAGGAATCCGCGTACATGGACGGATGCAACGAATTCAAAACCTTCTGGCTGATTACGTTTCCGCTGCTGAAACCGATCACGGCAACGGTGGCGGCGCTTCATGTGATGTGGCTGTGGAATGATTTCAATATAGCGATTATCCTTTTGCAGAAGGAAGAGGTTCGAACGATTACGGTAAAGCAGTTTTACTTTTTCGGACAGTATTCCTCGGACTACGGGATGGCTTTTGCGGCGGCAATCATCTCAATGATTCCGGTAATTATCTTCTTCGCGCTGATGCAGAAATACATTGTCAATGGAATCGCCGCAGGCGCGGTGAAAAATTAGCGGCGCAGCATCGGAAATCCGGTTTATGGGAAAGGCTCCAATCCGCTTATGCGGCAAAATATAAAACAATATAAAGGAGGATATCAAAATGAAAAAACAGGTTACAAGAAGTATGAGGATTGTGATGAGCGGTGCGCTCGTTGCGGCGCTTGCTGCGGGAAGCCTTGGAATGCAGGCGGGTGCGGAAGAAGAGGTCACGCTGACCTGGCTGAGCCATTATCAGGAGGAAGGCAAGCTGGCATGGGTGGAAAACTGCGTTGCATTATTTGAAGAGGCATATCCGAATGTCACGGTCAACGTGGAAGTAGTAGATGCTGACAGCTATGACACGATTTTGCAGACAAAGCTTGCCTCTGATGACGCGCCGTCTATTTTTGATCTGTCAAGCAATTATGACGTAGGCGTTTATCAGGAAGCCGGACATCTGGCGGATCTGTCAGATCTGGAATGCCTTGACAATGTGGATCCGGATCTGTTACTGGAAGGACAGATCGACGGTGTACAGTATGGCGTTCCGATTGAAATGAGCGGCTATGGCGTATTTTACAACGAAGAGGTTTTTGAAGAATATGGATTAAGTGTTCCGACGACGGTTTCTGAACTGACAGAGATCTGTGAAGTCCTTATGGAAAATGGTGTTCAGCCCTTTGCAGCTCCGTTTGCAGAGCAATGGGCTTTTGCGTATTATCTGCGCTGTATCGTTGACATTACCTGCGTGAAGGAGGATAATGACTGGTTTGCCGATAAGATGAGCCTGGAGAGCAGTTTCTCAGATGATGAGGTATTTAAGGAATCGGTAGAGACCTTCTTCTCCTTCCATGAATACTGGGGAGATGATCCGTTCGGAACCTCATGGGACGATGCACAGCAGATGGTAGCGAACGGCGAGGCGGCGATGTGCGTTCATGGATCATGGGCGGTAGACGGATTCCTTTCCTATAATGCGGACTGCCAGATTGGTGTATTTGCGATGCCGGTCAGCGAGGATTCTTCGGACTGCGCTATGATCAAAGAGCCGGGACAGCAGCTTGTACTCTATAATAACAGCGATGAAGCAGAAATGGAAGCGGCATATAACTTCTACAATATGATCTATTCTGAGGAATTCATGACTGAATATGCAGAAGGAGCGCACCAGATGCCATCTGTAACCGGCGAGTATGATATGCTGGAGGCATTGCAGACGATTGTGGATTATCCGGAGGATCAGTCTTTCGTAGAATCTGGCCTTACAACCTTTACAAGTGAGTATGAGGATGCATACTATGAGCTGCTGACGAATTACAGTATGGGCGACACCTTTGACGTAGATGGATTCTGTGAGGATCTGGACGCGGCGTTTGCTGCAATAGGATAAAAATGAATACAGTTGCTCTTGACCAGAAAGGGATCCGCATAAACGGACAATATGAGATTCTTGTGGTATCCTCCCTGTTTTATTTCAGAATTCCGCGTTCGAAATGGGAATCCCGGATGCGGCTGCTGAAATCGGCCGGATACAATGCCATTGACGTCTATTTTCCATGGAATTACCATGAAAAAAAGCCGGGAGAATGGGATTTTACGGAAGAAAGGGATGTAAGTGCCTTTTTACGGCTTGCCAGGGAAAATAACCTGTGGGTGATCGCGAGGCCAGGACCTTATATCTGTTCGGAATGGGACGGCGGAGGGATTCCGGCATGGCATTACCTGAGCGTCCCCCAATCGAGCATCCCCCAACCGCGAAGCGGTTCCGAAATGGGGGATGCGACCTGCCGCCGAGCGGAGGCGAGGGGGCGCTTCCAGAGCATCCCCCAACCGCGAAGCGGTTCCGAAATGGGGGATGCGACCTGCCGCCGAGCGGAGGCGAGGGGGCGCTTCCAGAGCATCCCCCAACCGCGAAGCGGTTCTGAAATGGAGGATGCGACCTGCCGCCGAGCGGAAGTGAGGGGGCGCTTCCATAAGGATTTCAGGATCCGACAGAATGATCCGGCCTACCTTGAGGAGCTGGGGCGATGGTACGGAAAAATCCTTCCGATACTAAAGCCATACCAATGGACGGAGCAGGGGACAGTTCTCCTGCTCCAGACTGAAAATGAGCTCGATTATTATCTCTGTGATGAGCCGCAGGCTTATATGGAAAGCCTTGCAGAGATGGCTCGAAGAGAAGGAATTACGATCCCTCTGATTGCCTGCTGTGGACAGGATGATATCGCGGGAAGCGGAGGGAATGCTCCCGGAGTCATTCCGGCGTTTAATATTTATGCGGATTCAGAAAATACCGGGTTGGAAATACGAACCCAAAAGCTATATCAGAGGATGGCGCAGAGAGACTGTCCGTTATTGGTGACAGAGACAAACCGGGAGCACAGCTTTCTGAAACGTCTGCTTAGCTGTGGAGCCAAAATGGTCAGTCCCTATAATCAGACGGCTGGGACCACGGCGGACTATTACAATGCAATAACGAACTGGGGGACTAAGGAGCAGCCGGCAGCGCTGCTGGCGAGTGATTATGATTTCTGCTCGATGATTACTCCGGATGGAATGCTCAGGGCGGACGAGTATGTTCAGGCACGTCTGCTCAATGCTCTCAGGATCACCTGCAAAGAAGCGCTGGCAGCAGCAATGCCGCCTCTGGAAAATACAACAGCATCCCTCAACCGCGAAGCGGTTTTGGAATGTGGGATGCGACCTGCCGCCGAGCGGAGGCGAGGGGGCGTTTCCAAAGCATCCCCCAACCGCAAAGCGGTTCTGGAATGTGGGATGCGACCTGCCGCCGAGCGGAGGCGAGGGGGCGTTTCCAAAGC
>JAJQIE010000037.1:3821-5639 GCA_021199395.1 Lachnospiraceae bacterium
ACAATCTCAGTGTTGTATGGTTCACAGTGCGGGACGATTTACCACAGGTCAGATTACGGGGGAAAAGGGGAGCTTCTTTTCCCTGACGAATCTGGAAAAGGAAGAAAGAGAGTTCCTGTGTTGCCTGAGTGGTGAAAACGACTCTTTTTCTGTGAGACTTCCAGCAGGGTATACCGCGCTGCTGCCCGTATGCCTGGAGCTTGGCGAAGGGTATAAGCTTACCGGTTCCAGCTATGAACTGGCGTATGTACAGTTTCCAAATCCTGAGGGGCAGTGCGAAGCAGAAGCTTCCAACGGTCAGTTTTTTGCGGAACATAAGTCTGAAACAGGCGACAGAAGCTGCCGTAGGGCTCAGATTGCTCTGTACGGATTTGGAGAGCTGACGGTAAAACTGGAATATAAAGGAAGGATATACGGTCTCCACAAAAGTGAGGCTTGTGAGGCAGAGCAGCCTCAGCGTATACTGCTCCAGGATCTTGAGATCATCTATGGAACACCGGAGCAGATCGCTCGGCTTGATCTTCCGGGCATAGATCCGTGGCGTCTGGAGGATGCGAATGCATGTGCTTCTGCCAGTGTGAAACGTGCGGGCGTTTCTATCCCGCCTGAACCGAAAAAAATGCCGGAACAGAACAGATTGCAGGAAATGGAGCGGTATGGACAGTATCGTGGCCTTGGCAGCTATGAGTTCGAACTGGAAGCGGGGCAGGAGTCGTTGCTCTTTGGACTGTCGGATATCATTACGGTATATCACGACGGGCAATTCCAGAGCAGCTTTTATGGAGACGGGAGCGCCAGAAGAATGAGCCTCTCAAAAGGAACCTGGCGGTTTGACACTGAAATCTGGGGGCATTGCAATTTTGAGGACATACGGGTTCCCGCACTGAAGATGGGTTCTTTAAAGGGAATTCGGAAAATACTGCATATAGTGCGCAGCGAGGATATCAGCTGCAACTGGGAGCTGGAGAATACAGGATCATGGATGGATATCGATTCTTACAATACTCCTGCTTCTCCGGTGACGGGAAGATATACGAAGGAAATTCAGCTCTGGGGGGACTGCACGGATTATGCGCTGACCTTTGGATGTGCGGATTGCGCGATTCAGGTGTGGGTAAACGGAAAAAAAGCCGGTGATGTCCAAAGCGGAGATCGGACGATGGATATCACGCCTTTTGTGCTTTCCGGGGAACTCTGCCGGATTTCTTTACTGGTCACCCGTCGGTATTACTCAGATCAGGTTGGTTCCATAACACTGACCGGCGGAAACGCACAGACAGACTGCCGCTATCAGGACAGGACGTTCCTGGGGTATACAGGCGGGATGGAGGGCAGCCTTTCGTTTCCGGTGCGTTTGAACGCCGGTGAAAAGCTGATACTTCAGCCGGAAATTCCAGCGATGGGACATGGCGACCTGAAGCTGATTTTTCATGGAAGGGAAATGCTGCTGACGGTTGCCTGTGGCGGTCATATCGCCGGAAGAATCGCCCTGAATGCTTCAATGCTGCCAAAGGTAGCAGGAGGAGCGCCGAATGAAATCTTTTTGTGCGGGGAGTGGCTTGCCAGAGACGGGGTAACTGTAGTATCACCCAACCGCGAAGCGGTTCTGGAATGGGGGATGCGGCCTGCCGCCGAGCGGAAGCGAGGGGGCGTCTCTATTTTGTGTCAGGCGCTGTCGGAGTCGGCTGTTCTGGAACAGATTGAAATCAGATATAAGATGAATGCATGACCGGAAAGGCCGCCTTTACTGAAAAAATCGGTAAAGGCGGCTGTCTTTAGTTGCAGGTCACACCTGTAGAGACAGAAATAGCGTAAATT
>JAJQIE010000350.1 GCA_021199395.1 Lachnospiraceae bacterium
GCAATACCTTCTTAATCTAAAATCCTTGTGAGCAGCTCACTTTTCAGATTATATCCGGTTTTACATTTTCAGGCAAGACAATACACAATATTTTAGAATTTATTCCAGAATCCCTTCTTTTCCTGCTCTCCGGTCGTGATAGAGCCGACCTTATATCCGGTCTCCTCTACCGTTGCTCTCAGCTTCGCCTCATCCAGTGCTGTATCTGAGAGAATCTCCGTAATGCCCTTGCTGTGATTTGACGTCACCTTCTGTACGTCAAATGCCTTTCGGATCGCGTCGTTCACATGCGCCTCGCAGTGTCCGCACATCATTCCCTCTACCTGCATTGTCGTCTTTACCATTTCTTTTTCCATCCTTTCCTTTTCCTGGTCGCCCCGGACAGGATCCTTTTCCATGTCCCCGGCTGTCTGGTTTTCAGTTTCCTTCTTTATTGAAATATTTACAGTTACCGGTTTTATTTTTCTGTCCCGCCCTGCATCGCGCAGTGGAAACAGGTTCAGGCGCAGCGCGTTCGATACCACGCAAAAGCTGGACAGGCTCATTGCTGCCGCTCCAAACATCGGATTCAGCTTCCAGCCGAAAACCGGGATCCACACGCCTGCCGCAAGCGGAATACCTATGACATTGTAAAAGAAAGCCCAGAACAGATTCTGATGGATGTTGCGGAGCGTCGCGCGGCTGAGCCGGATTGCGGCCGGAACGTCGCTGAGCCTGCTTTTCATCAGCACCACGTCCGCAGCGTCGATCGCAATATCCGTACCCGCCCCGATGGCTATGCCGATATCCGCCCTTGTAAGCGCCGGCGCGTCGTTCATGCCATCTCCGACCATCGCGACCTTTACTTCCGGAGCATGTTTTTTCTGTACAAAGGAAGCAAATCCTTTCCTGGGTTCCAAATCAGGCGCAGCGCTCTCCTTCAGCTGGCGGATGACGTTTTCCTTCCCGTCCGGAAGCACGCCTGCAATCACCTCATCGACGCCAGCCTGAGCTCCGATCGCCTTTGCCGTGCGCTCGTTATCGCCGGTCAGCATCACAACACGAATACCCATATTCTGCAGCTCCTTCACTGCCTGCGGGCTGTCCTCCTTCATTACATCCGCTACAGCTATGATACCGAGCAGTTTTCCACCCTTCGTAAATAAAAGCGGTGTTTTCCCCTGATCGGCAAGGCTCTGAGCACGCGCCTCCATCCGGGGCGGAACCTGCGCTTTGCTTTTAATAAATTTCAGACTGCCGCCAAGGAGCCTTCCGCTGTTTTCATCCTTTTCCGAGCTGAGCACGGCAGAAAGGCCATTTCCCGGCAGAGCCTGAAAATCACAGACCCTGTCAGGGATCAGGTGATCCTCCTGGCCGCGAAGCAATATCGCCTTCGCAAGCGGATGCTCACTTTTTTGCTCCAGCGCGTAAGCACAGGATAAAAGCTCATGCTCTGTCACGCCATCCGCGGGACACAGATCGGTCACCTCAGGCTCGCCGCTGGTAATTGTCCCGGTCTTGTCCAGAGCGACAATCTGCACCTTGCCCGCTTCCTCCAGAGAAACAGCCGTCTTAAATAAGATACCGTTCTTTGCCCCCATCCCGTTGCCAACCATAATAGCTACCGGGGTAGCCAGGCCAAGCGCGCATGGACAGCTGATCACCAGTACGGATATACCCCTTGCCAGAGCAAAAGCGACCGTCTGCCCCGCCAGCAGCCATACAACTGTGGTAATCACGGCAATCGTGATAACGACCGGGACAAACACGCCCGATACCTTATCCGCGATTTTGGCGATTGGCGCTTTTGTAGCCGCTGCGTCACTGACCATTTTTATAATCTGGGAGAGCGTCGTGTCCTCTCCGACCCTCGTCGCCTCACATCTGATAAATCCGGACTGGTTGACTGTAGCCGCAGATACCGGATCCCCGACAGACTTGTCAACCGGAATGCTCTCTCCGGTAAGCGCCGCTTCATTTACCGCACTGTTTCCTTCCAGAATGACCCCGTCTACCGGGATGTTTTCACCGGGACGAACCACAAACTGGTCGCCCTTTTGCACCTGGCCGATCGGAACCGTCTCCTCGACGCCGTCCCGCACCACTACGGCAGTCTCAGGCGCAAGCTTCATCAGGCTTTTGAGCGCGTCGGTCGTCTTTCCCTTCGACCTTGCTTCCAGCATTTTGCCGACCGTAATCAGCGTCAGTATCATCGCAGCCGACTCAAAATAGAATTCATGCATATAGGTCATAACCGCTTCCATGTCGCCGTCTGCCTGCGCCCCTGTCATCATAAACAGGGCGTACACGCTCCACACAAAAGAAGCCATCGAGCCGAGCGCCACCAGTGTATCCATATTCGGAGAACGGTGCCAGAGGCTTTTAAATCCGCTGATAAAAAATTTCTGATTGATAACCATAATGATACCGGCGAGCAGCAGCTGCACCAGACCCATCGCCACATGGTTGCCGTCAAACCATGCGGGCAGCGGCCAGCCCCACATCATATGTCCCATAGAGACATACATCAGAACAATCAGAAATCCCACCGACGCGATCAGCCTGCGCCTGAGCACAGGCGTCTCATGATCCTCCAGAGCAGCCTCCTGCTCCGCAATGGAGGAAGAGACGGATTGCGAAGCCGAAGCTCCAGTGTCCGCGTTTTTTCCGCCGCCCTTTTGCGATGCGCCATATCCGGCATCCCGCACAGCGCGGATGATCGCATCCGGCGACGCCGTTCCCTCAACCCCCATTGAATTGGTCAGCAGGCTGACGGAGCATGAAGTCACACCCGGAACCTTTGAAACAGCCTTTTCCACCCTGGCGGAGCAGGCCGCACAGCTCATCCCCGTTACTGTGTATTGATCCATATCTGCCATTCCCTCCTTTTTACAGATCCATAAGCCGACTGTGAGAGGCTCGGAACCTATCCCGTAGGACTGCCGTGCTTTCCCGCCCCTCGTCCCCTCATTTCATCAGCTTCTGGATCGTTGTGACGAGCTCATCCACCACCTCATCCTTTCCTTCGCGAATATCACGGACTACACAGGTATGGATGTGGCTGGACAAAAGCTCTTTGTTAAATGAATTCACCGCTGCGTTGACCGCAGCCGACTGAATCAGTATGTCATTGCAGTAAGCGTCCCGTTCCAGCATCCCACGGATCCCACGGATCTGCCCCTCAATGCGGTTCAGGCGGTTGATCAGCTTCCTGCGTTCCTCTTCGGAACGCTCTGTCTTTTTGCAGCAGCGACAGACTTCCTCCCCGCCTTTTTTAAGAATCTCATCCTCACTGATTCCACAATCTGTTTCTCTGTTATTTTCTCTTTCTTCCAAGTGATCCATACCTCCTCTGGCTCCGATTGTTTTCAGGAAACGTCAAAATCGCCAAATTCTGAAGCATTATGAGGAGTGGTTTTCTTCTCATAATTTTGAATTCCGGAAATCCGTCTGACATAAATGAAACGCAAAATACCCCCGACAGGTATCAGCAAAAGCATAATATACCTGTTGGGGGTATTTGTCAAGTATCACAAAAGGAGCTTACCAGTTTTTATGTTACAGGTTATTTTTTCCCTGCTCTACTCCATTTTTCTCACAGATGTCTGCCAGACAGCAGCGTTCACAGTGCGGCTTTGTCCGCGCGGTGCAGACCTCGCGGCCATGATAGACCAGGCGGTGGCACAGGCTGTTTCCCTCTTCAGGTGGGATAATTTTCCAGAGCGCCATTTCTACTTTTTTCGGATCTTTGATTCCATCCACCAGTCCCATGCGGTTTGTCAGGCGGATACAATGGGTATCGGTCACGATCGCAGGCTTTCCAAATACGTCTCCCATAATCAGGTTCGCGCTTTTGCGTCCTACACCCGGCAGCTTCAAAAGCTCGTCAAAATCATCCGGCACCTTTCCGCCATAGGTATCCTTCAGAATGCGCATACAGGCGCTGATATCCCGCGCCTTGCTCTTTCCCAGACCGCAGGGTCTTACAATCGCCTCGATCTCCTCCGGCTCCGCAGCCGCGAGCGCATCCACATCCGGATATTTTTCATACAGCTTCTCTACCACTACATTCACTCTGGCGTCTGTACACTGCGCCGCGAGGCGGACACTGACCAGAAGCTTCCATGCCTGATCATTTTCCTGTCCCGATTCGCTTTGCGAGTCGAGGACGCGGGCCGTGCCATTGCGCGAAGCACAATTTTTCACGGCACGGCTATCATCCAATGTACAATCCGCATCCGGATATTCCTTCTTCAGCCGCTCAATAATCTGCAGCGCTAACTCCTTCTTTTGTTCCTCCGTCTTACCCATCGCCCTGTTCTCCTGCTTTATCCTTTCTCCAGCGTCTGAACCGCTCCCTGTTCTCACGGTCAATCCGCGGCTCCGCCGCGCCTTATCATCTTAGGTCCACGTTCCACACGAATTCCGGAGGTCTGCTTCTGGGACCTCGTTTTTTCAGGATAAGGCTTTATCGCTGCCCTTTATCGTAAGGAATCCCCTCCGCCTTCGGCGCGCGCGATTTCTTAGATGTGAACGCAAGGACAACCATGGTAATCAGATAAGGCAGCATTCGATAAAAATTGGAGCTGAGTCCGATCTGAGCCAGCATATAGATCCCGTCCCCATTGATATCAATGCTCGCGTAGGAAGCCGCAATGCACTTAAAAAGGCCAAAGAGCAGCGCAGCACCGGCAATGTTGCCGGGCTTCCAGTTTCCAAAGATCATTACGGCCAGGGCCAGAAATCCGAATCCCGCCACATCGCCATTTGCGGTACAGTTTGCTGTCGTCAGCGCGTAGACAAAACCGCCCATGCCGGCAAGCGCACCGGAAATGGTAGTTCCCGCATAGCGCATCCTGTAAACATTAATGCCCAGTGAATCCGCCGCCTGTGGATTTTCACCGCAGGAGCGAAGCCGGAGCCCGAAGCGTGTTTTATACAGCAATATTGCCAGAACAATGTACAGAATAATACAGATATATGTTGCCAGATAAACCTTATTGATAAAGATTTCACCCAAAATGCCAATATCCGCCGTCCGGTCAAAGCCAAGCGTACTCTTTTTGATCATAAACCAGCTTGCCGCGTCGCCCTCCGCCATCTGAAGCGTACTCTGGTTCGCCAGGATACGGATCAGGAAAAGGACAAGAGCCGGAGCCATCAGGTTCAATGCGGTACCGCCGATCGTCTGGTCAGCTTTCAGATTGATTGCCGCAAAGGAGAGCAAAAGTGAAAAGATCGCCCCAAAAAGCGCCGCCACCAGAAGCGCCAGAATTTCAAAGCCCTGAAGCGCGATCCAGTTGCCGTTCGCTTTCGCCTCCGCAAACCATCCGGCCTGCTGTACCAGATTGACAAACAGTACACCGGTAAACGCGCCGAAGATCATAATACCTTCCAGCGCCAGATTGATAATACCGCTCCGCTCTGCAAACACACCGGCCAGAGCCACAATCATCAGTGGGATCGCATAGAGCAGGGTCTGCTGAATTACAAATGTCATAACGCACCGCCTCCTTTCGCTGACTCTGAAACCTTCTTCTGTGTCTGTATTTCCTTATCGCCCGCCGCTGCAGGCTTTTCAGCGGAAGCCGCCCGGTCATCGCGGTTTTTCCCGGTAAGAAGCATGCGGATCAGCAGAGAGAACGCGCTCAGA
>JAJQIE010000322.1 GCA_021199395.1 Lachnospiraceae bacterium
CTATCGGATCGGCAGAAAAGACGGACGGATCGAGCGCTCGTCTGATCGGTTCCATACCTGCTCAGAAGCCGGTTTTAACGAGGCGATGACTATTTACGATGTTCTTTGCTATTCGAAAAACGATTGTCATCTGTCTGGAAGGTTTATCACACTGAGCGGTTTGAGATTTAACTCGGCATTCGGCTCTGCAGATTCCTTTTTCAGAGATTTTGCTGTCTTTTTTGACCGGAAAATTCCCGCTCTGGATGCGGCTTGCCTTCGTCTTGGCGGCAAAAAAGAGCAGGTCGGCGATTCGGCCTGGCAGCTCCCGCTCTTTGATTTTCTTCCGGTGGTTCTGCAATTCTGGGAATCCGATGAAGATTTCCCTGCCAGCCTGAAGCTTCTGTGGGATGAAAATATCCTTGATTATATGCACTTTGAGACCATCTTTTATGCGGCAAATCATCTGTTGGGGCAGATCAAAGGCAATATGCTAAAGGCTCTCTAAAGGAGGAGCATCATGAAGAATGATCTGGAATATCTGCTGGATTTTTCCCTGAAGCTCGGTGAGAAAATGATAGTCAGCGGAGCCAATCTGGAGCGTGTCACTGATACTATTTATCGTGTCTGCGATAGCTATGGCTGCCAGGACATTCATTTCTTTTCATTAAGCTGCTATCTGTCCTTAAATATAAAAGACGCGGACGGAAACCGCGTCTCCGGGCAAAGATGTATCCGGCGTGGAATGAATATAAGGCTTGACCATCTTGGCCAGCTCAATCAGCTATCGAGGCTGGTCTGCTCTCAGACCCCGTCACCGGAGCAGCTCGATCGCATGCTTGAAGATGCAGTCAGCGCAAAAGGCTATTCCATGCCGATGCTTCTTTTTGGCTCTCTGTTGTCCTCCGCCTGTCTGACTGGTATTTTTGACGGAAGCTCTCATGACCTGATGATTGTTCTGCTCAATATGATTTTACTTTTCTTTTCCGGCACCTATCTGAGAAAGCTGGTCCTCAACAAGACGGTTTACAACGTCCTGAGCGCTTTTCTTGTTGGAACGATCGCCATTCTGTTTGATAAAATCGGATTTCTGGATGATTTTTACACAGTCATGATTGTAAACAGTATGAAACTGATTCCCGGTATTCCCATGGTCAACGCTTTCCGAAATCTGCTGACCGGAAATGAAATCAATGGAGCGCTTGAGCTTTTTAAAGTGATTCTGGAATCCATAGCCATTGCCTGTGGTTTTCTGATGAGCATTTTTTTATTTTACGGAGGACTGTCATGAGAGAGGCTGCAAAATTAATCATCTGTTCTTTTGGTTCCTCATTTGGACTCGGTATCCTATTTCAGATCAGAAAAGAATATCTGATCTACGCGGGCCTGGGCGGCGCGCTGACCCGTTTTGTCTATCTGCTTCTTTTACAGTGTACCGGGGAAAGCTTTATCTACAACTTTTTTGCCGCTATGGCCGCCGCTCTTTTTGCCGAATGTATGGCTGTATATACCAAAAATCCTTCTACGGTATTTCTGTATCCTTCCATTATTCCGCTGATACCGGGAAAATCTCTCTACTACACAGTCATTGGACTGGTACTGCAAAACAATGCGCTCATCGGAGAAAATATCATGCTCTGCTTTCACTCTCTCGCAGGGCTTGGGATCGGATTTGTTATCATCTCTATCTTTATGCACTATCAGAGAATATACCGACGGATCCAAAAACGCAGGCAGCAAATGCACAAATAGCCGGGGAAACACTGGCTTACCAGTGATTCCCCGGCTTTAAATCAGAATCCCTGCCGATATATTTTACCGGAAACGTAACTGTTCAGTACCTTCACAGTTACCCGGAAACAACTAATATTTCAGCATTTCCCGTAAAGCAGCTTCACATCACAGTCCCATCTGCTTCGCCACCTCAGCCGCAAAGTCCTCCTGCTTCTTTTCGATGCCTTCCCCGGTTTCGTAGCGGACAAAGCTCTTGATTGTAATGTTTGCGCTGTTTGCCTTTGCAACCTGCGCTACATACTGACCAACAGACTGTTTTCCATCCTCTGCCTTTACATAAACCTGATCAAGCAGACAGATCTCCTTCAGTTCTTTCTTGATACGGCCCTGAATCATTCCCATGATAACCTTCTCCGGCTTCTGGGATTCCTTAGGATCGTTTTTGATCTGCGCGAGCAGAATCTCCTTCTCATGCGCAATGTAGTCTTCACTTACTTCGCTGTCACTGGTGTAAAGCGGCTTCAATGCCGCAATCTGCATTGCCACATTTTTTGCCATCTCTTTTACTGCGTCATTGACAACGTCCGTCTCAACATCCACGAGAACGCCGATTTTACCGCCCATATGTGTGTAGGAGGCCACGAAACCATTCTCTTCCTTTACCTGGACAAATCTGCGAATATTCATATTCTCGCCGATCACAGCAATCTGACCGGCCAGAGCTTCATTTACAGTCTTGGATGTATCAAATTTCCAAGGCTCCGCAAGAAATGCTTCAATGTCCGCCGCCTGAGTCTCCATTGCCTGCTCTGCAACCTGCGCAACATAGCCCTGGAATTTTTCATTCTTTGCCACGAAGTCTGTCTCAGCGTTTACCTCAACGGCCACTGCGCTCTTGCCATCCTCAGATACCTTCACCATTGCGATACCTTCCGCGGCAATTCTTCCGGCTTTCTTCTGAGCTGTCGCCAGACCCTTCTCCCGGAGCCATTCAACAGCCTTATCCATATCTCCTTCCGTCGCCGTCAGTGCTTTTTTGCAGTCCATCATGCCGGCGCCGGTCATCTCTCTTAACTCTTTTACCATTCCTGCTGTAACAGCCATTTTATTCTCCTCCCTTATTCCGCAAAAGCCTCAACCGGCGCTTCTTCGAAAGCTTCCTCTGCTACAGCTTCCTCTGCGCCCTGCTTCGCCTCAATGACAGCATCCGCCATCTTTGAAACGATCAGCTTAACTGCGCGGATCGCATCGTCGTTACCCGGAATTACATAATCAAGCTCCTCCGGATCGCAGTTTGTATCACAAATACCGATCAGCGGAATACCAAGCGTATGCGCTTCCTGAACACAAATCCTCTCCTTTTTCGGATCTACTACGAAAATAGCATCCGGGAGTCTCTTCATTTCCTTGATACCACCAAGGTTTTTCTCAAGCTTCTCCATTTTCTTTTTAAGAGAAATGACTTCCTTTTTCGGCAGGCGATCAAAAGTCCCATCCTCCTGCTGTCTCTCAAGATCCTTCAGGTATTTTACTCTGGACTGGATCGTCTTGAAGTTCGTCAGCATTCCGCCAAGCCATCTTTCATTTACGTAGAACATACCGCATCTTTCAGCCTCGGTCTGTACCGCGTCCTGTGCCTGCTTTTTCGTACCGACAAAAAGAATGTTCCCTCCGTTCGCGGCAATCTCCGCGACCGCACGGCAGGCCTCGTCCACCTTCACTACGGACTTCTGAAGGTCAATGATATAAATACCATTGCGCTCTGTGTAAATGTACTCTGCCATCTTAGGGTTCCATCTTCTGGTCTGATGACCGAAGTGAACTCCTGCTTCCAACAACTGCTTCATTGAAATTACGCTCATGTTTTTCTCCTTTTCGGTTTGATTCTTCCGTATGTCTCATTTCCCGGAGAGACCAAAATCCTTCCTGTGGCACCGCCCCCGAAATCAACCATACGTGTTTAATTTCCAACTTTTGCATTATAACACAGGGTCTATCTATAAGGCAAGCCCCTAAAACATATTTTTATTCACGTCTTAAAGCTTCAATCGGATCCATATTTGCGGCTTTCATAGACGGCATCAGACCAAATATGATCCCGATCAGCATGGAAAAGAGAACGGCAATGACAGATGCGGGAACACTGATCGCGACCGCCACCCCGGATATTTTATTTATAATATAGGCCATGCCGATGCCGGCTCCGACGCCCAGTAAGCCGCCTATGCTGGTCAGCACTACAGATTCCGTCAGAAACTGTCCGAGAATCGCTCTTTTTTTCGCGCCGATTGCTTTTTTCAGACCGATCTCACTTGTTCGCTCGGTCACGGAAACCATCATAATGTTCATGACTCCAATACCGCCGACCAGCAAAGAAATACTGGCGATCCAGATCAGCTGATTATTCGTCGCACTGCTGAGCTCTTCCAGATCTCTCGCCTGCTCGATCAGGTTTTCCGCGTCATATTCGACTTCCGTCTGAGCGCTGGATATCATGGAATTCAGGATCTCCTCCGTGTCCGTTCCCGCCTTTTCCATATCATCCGTACTCGCTGCTTTCACAATGACATTCTCCGGCTCATCAAAACAATAGATAATCGGCCACGACGCTTTTGGAATAAACAGATATCCGGCCGATGAATCTGAGTAGGTGTAGTAATCCGACACCGTGCTGATCGATGCGTCATAGCTGTCCGATTCAGTGACTACTCCGACAATCATAAATGGCACGCCGCTGATCTCCAGTGTCTTCCCAACTGCGCTTTCATTCGGAAAGTAGGTGTCCGCCAGAATACTGTCAATGATCACAACCTTTCGGAAATTTGAATAGTCGCTGTCTATAAAGCCGCGCCCAGAGCGCAGGGTGTACCCTGCCGTATCAAAATAGCTGGTGTCAATGCCGCGTACCGTCGGATAGGAAAACTCCGTGTTCTGATAATAAATACCGCTCACATATTCTCTTTGCGTATAGCAGGTCACATTTTCTACGGTATCCAGAGCAAGGATCTGCTCACGCACGGAATCACTCACCTCCGGAACTCCATACGGGATATCCGAAGATGAGGAGATCGAAAGCTCATAGCTGTTTTGCTTCAGGACGATGTCCACAGTATTGCTGCCGGAACCAATCAGCTGGTTCTTTATCTCTTCATTTGTGCCTGTAATGGTAGAGACAATGGCTATAATTGCGGCGATTCCGATGATAATTCCAAGCATTGTAAGAAACGATCTCATTTTGTGCGCCCATATACTCTGAAAGGACAATCTTAAATTTTCAAGCAAGCCCCGCACCTCCCAAGCCGGTTTTTTCGTAAAATCGCATTCTGTAAATCGAAGCCGAATCAGTTATACCACGAGGCCTCCTCCAGAGAATCGACCTCCTTCGTAGCCGCCCCTTCATAAACATCGTCGCCATAGGGAAACGTAATCAGATCGGATTCACTCAGCCCGGCTGTGATTTCAATGTAATAATCATACAGGGTTTTTCCGGTTGAGACATACCTCTTCTCCAAAGTACCGTCATCTCCCTGTACGTAGACATAATTATTCCCGGCGCTGTCTGTCCGAATAAAATAGGTATCTAAATAAAAGCTGTCGCCGGAATCCGCATATGCGGTCGAAAGGGTGAGCTCGGCTCCTCCCTCATCGATACCGTCCGGGTCGTCAATCAGCGCGTAAAATGGAAAATAAGAGGCATTTGTATTTCCGGAGTAGACATAGCTTGACCCATCCGAATCCGGATATTCTGATATCTCTTTGATAACTGCGGTAAAGGTATCACCGTAGTCTGTCACGCCCGAAATAACATCTCCCACGTGCACGCTTTCAAGCTCAAGCTCACTGATAACTCCCTTTGAGTAAAGCCCGACCGTACTGGTAACCTGTGCAAAGTATTCATCATCTGAATCCCAATTCTCA
>JAJQIE010000135.1 GCA_021199395.1 Lachnospiraceae bacterium
GAAGAACTCAAGGGTCTGGCGGAGGCGTGCGGGATGGAAGCCGCAGCGAATGTGACGCAGAAGCCGCCGACGGTAAACAGCGCGTTCTATGTCGGTACGGGAAAGGTCGGGGAAATTCAGAGGACTGTGGAGCTGACAGGAGCGGACTGTGTTGTATTTGATAATTCTCTGAAGCCGTCCCAGCAAAGAAATCTGCAGCGTGAGCTGGATGTTCCGGTAATGGATCGGACGAACCTGATTTTGGAAATTTTCGAAAAGAGAGCGCGGACAAAGGAGGCGCGACTGCAGGTAGAGAGTGCCAACCTGCAGTATCTGCTGCCGCGGCTGGTCGGTATGCGCGAGGCGCTGTCCCGGCAGGGCGGCGGCGCTGGAGCCGGAGGCGGCGCTGGAGCGGGCGGAGGGCTCGCCAATCGTGGAGCCGGTGAGAAAAAGCTGGAACTGGATCGCCGGAAAATCGAAAAGCGGCTCAGCGAGCTCAGAAAGGATCTGGAGGCGATCGAGCAGGATCGTGTGACCCAGCGCCAGCAGCGTTCAAGGAGTGAGCTTCCATCGGTAGCGCTGGTAGGATATACCAATGCTGGAAAATCTACTTTGTTAAACCGGATGCTGGATTTCTATATGGGGGATGAGGAGAAAAAGGTAATGGAGAAGGATATGCTCTTTGCCACGCTGGATACCACAGTCCGCCGGATTTCTCCGGGAGATAACCGCGATTTTCTGCTTTCAGATACGGTTGGCTTTATCGACCGGCTTCCGCATACGCTTATCAGGGCGTTCCGCTCTACGCTTGCGGAAGCGTGCGGCGCGGATCTGTTGCTTCTGGTGGCAGATTGTTCTGACCCGCATTACAGAGAGCAGATCCAGGTAACTGAGGATACGCTTCGTGAGCTTGAGGCGGAAAAAATCCCCCGTCTTTATATTATGAACAAGGCGGATCTGGTGATGGCCGAAGGAGAGCTTCCGAAAATAATCGGAGACAGGATTTTTATGTCGGCCAGGGACGGAATCGGCATGGAGCAGCTGCTCGATCTGATCCGGGAGAAGCTGTTTGCGGATTATGTGGACTGTGAGATGCTGATTCCCTACTCGGACGGAGCCGCGGTCGCCTATCTGAAGGATCACGCGGTTGTCAGCGCACTGGAATATGAGCCTGGGGGAGTTGCGCTGAAGCTGCTCTGCAAAAAAAGCGACGCCGGACGATACCGGAAATACCGCACAGCGTAGGCTTTTAACAGACTGATTTCCGGCACACTGGCAGCATCTGTTTTTTACAGATCCGCCTCCGGAGGAGCAGAGGCATCAGTTTCTGATACATTTGCGTCTGCATTTTTGGAGATTGCGGCCGCCTGGACGCTTGCGCTTTTCTGGGCATCGCCGGCCGGAGAGTTGGGTGGGACAAATTCCAGAAGATCCTCGATACGGCAGTCTAATACCGTACAAAGTCTGGCAAGCACCGCCGTATCCAGCCGGGCGATGTCGTTATTGCAATAGTGATTGATTTGCGTCCGCTGCATTTCGGCGCGGTGGGAAAGCTTGTTTTTGCTGATATTCTTTTCCCGGATCAGTTCCCCAAGATGGATACGGATGTATCCATAATCGTTGTCTTCCATGCATATATCCTCCTCATTTGTTTTATGAAAATGTGACGCCCGTTTTGCGCCGACCGGAGCGAAGCGTAGATACCGGCGGCGATGACGAGGCGCTGAACGTCTAGTAGACGTTCGTTTAGCGCCGACCGAAGCGTAGATGCGAAGCACAGAGTCATCGGCTTTCACATTGTAGTGGTGCTCGCATCAGCGAGCATGGGGATTTACTATAGTATGCACAACCTGGAGCGTGAAATACAGTTCTAAGAAATCTGAGCAGACATCTTGCACATGCTTTCTTCTGTACTATAGCCTGTCGGAAGCTATGAATGTAACAAGCGACTGATAATGTAAAAGCGCAGTCTTGACAAGACCGGGAATTTGGCTAAAATAAGATTACGTCGTATATTAGCCAAAGGAGGTTTCTGATGAATTATATAAAAAGAGATATAGAAAGCAAAATCCTTTCTCTTTCTAAGGAATACGCCTGTCTTTTGATCACAGGGCCACGCCAGGTTGGAAAGACCACAATGCTGCTGCAGTTGATGGCACCTGAACGAAATTATGTGACGTTGGATGATATGGAAGAACGGAAGCTGGCAAAAAATGATCCGGCTCTCTTTCTGCAGATGCATGACCTGCCGATTCTTATTGATGAAGTGCAGTATGCGCCCGAACTTTTTTCCTATATTAAAATTGACATTGATAATGGAGCCGCCCCCGGTTCCTTCTGGTTGACCGGCTCTCAGGCGTTTCGGATGATGGAACTTGCGCAGGAGTCATTGGCGGGACGAACTGCCCTGCTGCACATGCCCAGTCTTTCCCAGCATGAGGTTTATGGTTCGGGAGAGTGTACGCCTTTCGCGGTAGAGCAGAAGACTTTGAAGACACGAAAAACCACTGGAACGCCGACCGGTCTGGAAGGTATTTACCAACGGATCTGGAAGGGTTCGCTTCCCGGATATGTCAGTGGGAAATTTACCGACCGTAATGTATTTTATTCCAGCTATTTACAAACCTATATTGATCGGGATGTCAGTGAACTGCTGGCTCTGACAGATAAGCTTCTGTTTCAGGATTTTATTCGCGCAGCGGCATGTCGGGCTGGACAAATGCTCAATATTCATGATATTGCCCGGGATACAGGTGTGTCGGATGATACGGCAAAACGCTGGCTGCAGGTGCTGGAGAAGTCCGATATTATTTTTTACCTGAGACCATATTCGAACAATCTCCTGAAAAGGACAGTGAAAACACCAAAGATGTATTTCTTTGATACGGGACTGGTCACATACCTGACCCGCTATAGCTCTCCGGACATTTTGCAGAACGGGGCAATCAGTGGCGCTATTCTGGAGAACTATGTGGTGTCGGAAATTTTGAAGGGGTATCAAAATAATGCGCAGGATTGCCTGCTCTGGTACTATCGGGACAAGAACAGCAATGAGATTGATATGGTGATGGAAAGTGACGGACAGCTCCATCCGCTGGAAATCAAACGGTCTGTGAATCCCGGCAGCGGGCTGGCGGGGGCGTTTTCCGTATTGGATAAAGGCTCTGTTCCCCGTGGAACAGGCGCTGTACTTTGTATGCGTCCAGAGCTTTCCGCTGTCAATTCTCAGAATTATATCGTCCCAATCTGGATGATATAGAAAACAGTTTTTCTGAAAAAGTATGCGGCTTAGAACTTTTTCCCATATCTGTTCATACATTGAGTAAGAATAAGAATATGGGAGACTGTTATGGCTAAAGTGATTTTGGACGCCGGGCACGGTGGAGCCGAGCCGGGGGCGGTGTTTGATGGACGGCGGGAGAAGGATGACAATTTGCGTCTGGTCCTTGCCATTGGAGATATTCTGGAGGACAATGGCGTGGAGGTGGTATATACCAGGACTGAGGATGTGTACGATACGCCGCTGCAAAAAGCGCAGATTGCCAATGTGGAGGGCGGAGATTTCTTTCTTTCGATTCATCGGAATTCCAGCCCGGAAGCCGACCAGTATTCCGGGGTGCAGTCGCTGGTCTATGACCTGTCGGGTGAAAAGGTGGCCATGGCGGAGGCGATCAATGAGGAGCTTGCGGAGGTCGGCTTCCGGGATCTGGGAGTGATCGAGCGCCCGGATCTGATCGTGCATAAAAGGACGCAGATGCCCGCGGTTCTGGTGGAAGCCGGGTTTATAAATACGGAGGCGGATAACCAGCTTTTTGACGAACGGTTTGACGCGGTGGCGGAAGCGATCGCGGGCGGGATACTGAGTACGCTGGAAAAAAAGGAAGGCGCAGGCTTCGGGGAGTCCGGCCTTGCTCCGGGTGATCCCGGAAATGGTATGGCTGGAGGCGCTTCAGAGCCTGCCGGTACACAGCGCCTGTACCGGGTGCAGACCGGCGCTTTCCGTGACCGCGCGTATGCCGAGGATCTGCTTTACAGGCTTTTGCAGCAGAATTATCCTGCTTTCCTTCTCTATGACGACGGTTTGTATAAGGTGCAGGTGGGAGCTTTTGCCAGACTTGAAAATGCGATTCAGATGGAGTCTGCTCTGCGGAGAGCCGGATATTCCACCTTTATCACAACCGAATAAAGGTCTTTTGTTTTTGAAAAAATGGTGGTACACTGTATGAGATGAAAACCGGAGATAAAAAGATGGAAAAAGAACTTTTACGACAGATACAGGAACCCCTGATAAAATGGTTTGATAAAAATGCGCGGGTGCTTCCATGGCGGGAGCACCCGTTGCCGTATTATGTCTGGGTATCAGAGATTATGCTGCAGCAGACGCGGGTGGAGGCAGTCAAACCATATTTTGCCAGATTTACGGAAGCACTGCCGAATGTCCGGGCTTTGGCGGACTGTCCGGAGGATCAGCTTCTGAAGCTGTGGGAAGGGCTGGGCTATTACAACCGTGTTCGGAATATGCAGAAGGCCGCAAGGCAGGTGGTGGAGCAGTATGATGGATGCCTGCCGGGGCGCTATGAGGAGCTGCTGCGGCTTCCGGGGATCGGCAGCTATACGGCGGGAGCTATCGCTTCCATTGCCTGCGGGGAGGCCGTGCCTGCGGTAGACGGCAATGTGCTTCGCGTGCTTGGCCGGATCACGGAAAATGACGGGGACATTTCGAAGCAGGCGGTAAAGAAAAGCGTGGAGGAGGCGTTGCTTGCGGTGATGCCGCAGGATCGTCCGGGAAGCTTCAACCAGGCGCTGATGGAGCTGGGCGCAATGGTCTGTGTGCCAAATGGTTTTCCTTCCTGCGATTTATGCCCTGTCGGCCATCTGTGCCGGGCAAATCTGGACGGGCGGCAGACAGAGTTCCCGGTAAAGGCTCCCAAAAAACCGCGTCGGATCGAGGAGCGCACGGTTCTGGTGATCCGGGACAGCTCGCGTGCCGCGCTGCGCCGACGCCCGGAGCGCGGCCTGCTGGCGGGGCTTTATGAGCTGCCAAACTGGGAGGGACATCTGACACAGCAGGAAGCGCTTGACAGAGCTGAGGAAAGCGGATTTTCACCCGTCCGGATCCAGCCCCTTTCCGCGGCCAGGCATATATTCAGCCATGTGGAATGGGATATGATCGGATATCTGATATTCGTAGAGGATTGCGGGGAGCCAGAGACGGGTCAGGCGAAAGCGGATTGCAAGGAGCTGTGTGCGGAGCAGGAAAAACCGGATTGCGTGGAGCTGCGTGCGGGTCAGGCGAAAGCGAATCACAGGAACCGGCGCGCAGAGCAGGTGGAAAGCGGACATCCGGAGGAAAATCGCATACTGTGTATCGAGCCGGAGCGAATCCGGCGGGATTACCCGATACCGGCGGCGTTTGCCGCGTATACGAAAGCTCTGTTCCAGATTTTCGAAGAGGGTTGAACATTTTATAAAATTTTAATATAATGATTTAAGCGACAAAAGGCCGAATCCACGACATGCTTGCATGTAAGTGGATGAAGGGCTTTATGGCGCGCACGGGATATGAGGAAAAAGTGGGGCAGGGGCCCCGCGATTTCCGAATATACCGTAGGATTGTGGAAGCGCGTAAGCGCG
>JAJQIE010000127.1 GCA_021199395.1 Lachnospiraceae bacterium
CCGCTGTGAATGTAACGATTTCGTCCCATTTTAAATGCGTCTGCGACGCATGGGGACGAAATCACACAGGCGAAAGGTATTTTGGCGTAGCCTGACAGCAGGTGTCAGGCTCGCCGTGAATGGTAACAAAAAGATTCAAAAAAGGCATATTTAAGCTTGAACTTGACAAAATCCTGTGGTACAATTCTCAATTGTGATATATTTCCTTGCTCCTTGCAGAAACTTCCGCGCCGGAAGGAATGACACAGGTATGGCGTGGATGTACAGTCAGGGGGCCAAAGACCATAAGGAGGTGCGAAAAGCATGAATAAGTATGAATTAGCAGTAGTTGTCAGCGCAAAGCTTGAGGACGAGGACAGAGCCGCTACGGTGGAGAAGGTAAAAGAGATCATCACCCGGTTTGGCGGTACTGTGACCGAAGTAGAAGAGTGGGGCAAGAGAAAGCTCGCTTATGAGATCAGGAAGATGCGTGAAGGATTTTACTACTTCGTTCGTTTTGAAGCTGATTCGACATGCCCCGCGGAGGTTGAAAAGCGTGTCCGCATTATGGAGGATGTCATCAGATATTTATGCGTTAGACAGGATGCGTAAATAGAAAAGGAGTATTATATGAATAAAGTCATCTTGATGGGACGTTTGACCAGAGACCCGGAGGTACGCTATTCCGCCGGAGAGAATTCTTCCGCATATGCGAGATATACCCTTGCGGTAGACCGCAGATTTCGCCGTGATGGAAACAGCGATCAGCAGACCGCGGATTTTATCACCTGCGTGGTATTCGGAAGAGGCGCGGAGTTTGCCGAGAAATATTTACGGCAGGGGACAAAGATTGTAGTTACGGGACGGATCCAGACGGGAAGCTACACGAACAGAGATGGCCAGAAGGTTTATACAACGGACGTAGTCGTTGAAGATCAGGAATTTGCTGAGAGTAAGGCAGCGGCTTCCGGCGGACAGGGCGGAGGCTATCAGAGACCGGCGGCCTCTGCGGCGGCACCCATGCCGTCTCAGGCATCCGCGGGCGATGGATTTATGAATATTCCGGATGGAATAGATGAGGATCTTCCGTTTAATTGACGCTGCGGTAGAATGTAAATGAGTAGGAGGAGTGGACAATGGCATTCAATAAAGAAAAAAGCGATGCGCCGATGAAGAGACGCGGCGGCGGTATGCGCAGAAGAAAAAAGGTTTGCGTTTTCTGTGGAAAAGAGAACAATGAAATCGACTACAAGGATGTAAACAAGCTGAAAAGATACGTATCAGAGAGGGGCAAGATCCTTCCGAGAAGAATCACAGGCAACTGCGCAAAGCATCAGCGAGCTCTGACTGTAGCAATCAAGCGTTCACGTCATGTAGCGCTTATGCCATACGTTCAGGACTGATTGCGGTATACTGCGTAGAACCGAATGCCTGGTTCATGGGCATACTGTGATAAGAAAGCAGCCTGCATATCAGCAATGGTATGCGGGTTTTCTTATCATATAGGAAAGTTCTCCGAACTTCCCTGTATGATAAAAATTTATGCGCACGAATGCGTATGGAATTTTATTGCTTCGCAATACGCATTCGGCGCGGCAAAAAAGTGTGCTTCCTGAAGTTTAGTAAATTCGCGAGTGTGTGCGAAGCACACTTTTTTATTTTCACTGGAAAAGTTGTTCAGGCGATGCCAATATGGTCTTTTCCTTGCGGGAACTTTGTGGTAAACTATGCAAAACGGCCATTCTACGCGAATGTGCGAGAGACAGACCTTTGTTCCCGGCTATAGCAGGAAGGAATGAAAATATGAAAGATGATAAAGCAGATAATAAAGTCCAACTGAGATACAGCGGAAAGCTGCTCAGGCACTGGTATTGGTGTGTGCTGCTGCTGCTTTTGCTGCTGCTTCTGACGGCTGTGATCCTGTACGTGGACACACTGGCAGGGTGTATTGTCGGAGGTTTTTCAATTGTACTTTATGTGACGGTGTTTGTGCTTGATATTTATTACAGGCCGAGGGTGCTGCTGGAGCTCATTGATTTTGCGCAGCGCTTTGGCGGGGTGGAGAAAGAGCTTCTGGATGATATGATGATTCCATATGGCTTTGTCCTGCCCGATGGGCGCTTTGCCTGGATGAATGGGCTGCTCTGCGAGATGAGCGGGAAAGCCAGAGACTGCCACAAGGGAATATCCTCCGTGTTTCCGGGACTGTCCACGGCCTGCTTTCCGGGAGAGGGAGAGGAAACGCAGGAAGAGATTGATTATGGCGAACGAAAATATCGGGTAGTTATGAAACGCATCCGGCTCCAGGAGGCTCTGGACGGGATGGATATCGCGGATCTGGCCTCCGATGGCTGCAGTGTGATTGCGCTTCATTTTATTGATATCACAGAGCTGTCATGCCTGAAACAGGAGAATTTTGAACAGAAAGCGGTAGTTGGCCTGCTTTATGTGGACAATTACGACGAGGCGATGGACAGTGTAGAAGATATCAGGCGCTCCATGCTTGGCGCTATGGTAGACCGCCGGATTACAAAATACATTATCTCGGCCGGGGGGCTGATAAAGAACCTGGAAAAGGACAAGTATCTTCTGGTGATGAACCGCGTGAGCCTGAATTCCCTGCTTGAAGACCGCTTCTCTATTCTGGAGGACGTCAAGACGGTCAACCTTGGAAATTCTCTGAATGTGACGGTCAGCATCGGTATCGGGACGGACAATGGTAATTATACTGAGAACTTCGAGGCGGCGCATGTAGCGATTGAGATGGCTCTTGCCCGCGGCGGCGACCAGGCGGTCGTCAAGGATCAGGAGAGGATATCGTTTTTTGGCGGCAAAACGCAGCGCTCGGAGAGCAATACCAGAGTACGTGCGAGGGTCAAGGCACAGGCGATGCGTGAGCTGATCGGCGCGCGTGAGCGTGTGATCGTCATGGGGCATAAAAATACAGACATTGATTCTCTTGGAGCCTGCGTGGGGGTCTGCAGCGCGGCTATGCGCTCCGGGAAGCCGGTGCATATCGTGCTGGGCGAGATGAATGCGAGTATCCGTCCCTGGGTAAATATGCTCAGGGATAATCTGGAGTACGCTGAGGGTGTGTTTGTGACGCATGAACAGGCGATTCAGCTGACGAACGAGAATACCGTGGTTGTCATAGTAGATACGAACCGCCCCGGTATGGTAGAGTGTGAGGAGCTGCTGTATCTGACAAAGACAACGGTTGTATTTGACCATCACCGCCAGGGGACGGAGAAAATCGAAAACGCGGCGCTTTCCTACATTGATCCTGCGGTATCATCCGCCTGTGAGATGATCACTGAGATTTTGCAGTATTATGACGAGGGCGTCCGGCTAAAGCCGTATGAGTCGGACTGTATTTATGCCGGAATCATCATAGATACGAACAATTTTGTGGCAAAAACGGGCATACGGACTTTTGAGGCTGCCGCGTATCTGCGCAAAAATGGCGCGGATGTAACGAGAGTAAGAAAAGCCTTTCGCAATGATATGGCGACCTATAAGGCCCGCGCGGAAGCTGTTCGGCATGCGGAATCGTTTATGGATTGCTATGCGATCAGTGTCTGCCCAAGCCAGGGGATTGAAAGCCCGACTGTAGTTGGCGCGCAGGCGGCGAATGAATTACTGAATATTATTGGTGTGAAGGCTTCGTTTGTTCTTACCGAATACAATGATAAGATTTTTATCAGTGCCAGAGCGATCGATGAGGTAAATGTACAGATTATCATGGAGCGCATGGGCGGGGGCGGCCATATGAATATCGCGGGTGCGCAGCTCGCCGGTGTGGATATTGATCAGGCGCGTGTAATGCTCAAAGAGGTGCTGACGCAGATGACAAAGGAAGGAGCGATCTGAATATGAAGGTTATTTTATTACAGGATGTAAAAAGCCTTGGGAAAAAAGGCGAAATCGTAGAGGTGAGCGAGGGTTATGCCAGGAATTTACTGCTGAAAAAGGGACTTGGAAAAGAAGCGACCGGTAAGAACCTGAATGATCTCAAGCTCCAGAAAGCGAATGCTGAGAAGGTCGCAAAGGAAGCTCTGGAGGCGGCGCAGAAGCTGGGGAAGGAGCTGAAGGACAGGGAGATCAGGGTAGAAGTCAAGGCCGGTGAAGGCGGTCGGGTTTTTGGATCGGTTTCCTCAAAGGAGATTGCCGAGGAAGTACAAAGACAGCTGGGATATGAGATTGACAAAAAGAAGATTCTGCTGGAGGCTCCCATCAAAACTCTGGGTGTGACACAGGTAGCCATAAAGCTGCACGCGAAGGTGACGACGGAGATAATGGTACACGTAGTTGAAAAATAGGCGCGGCCGCCTGTTACCGGCATAAGGAAATTCAGAATTACGTTTGCTTCTTTTGTGCAACGGCGGAATTTCCGGAAGGAGAACCAGCGTGGAAGAGAATGTGTTAAAACGGGTGATGCCGCACAGTACCGAGGCGGAACAGTCCGTCATTGGCGCTATGCTGATGGATCGGGATGCTGTTACAGTTGCATCTGAGCTGCTGATTCCGGAGGACTTTTATCAGAAGCAATATGGGATCCTGTTTGAGGCAATGACAGAGCTGTACGGCGAGAACAAGCCGATTGACGCCATTACCCTTCAGAACCGCCTGAAGGAAAAGGATGTGCCGCCGGAGATCAGCAGTCTGGAATATGTTCGCGACATGATCACATCCGTGCCGACCTCGGCAAATGTCAGGTACTATGCGCAGATTGTCTCTGAAAAGGCGCTGATGCGCAGGCTGATCCGGGTCAGCGAGGAGATCGCCGCATCCTGCTATGCGGGCAGGGAAAACGTCGAAACGATCCTGGAGGATACGGAAAAAAAGGTATTCCAGGTGCTCCAGCGCAAAACGGGCGAGGATTTTACACCGATCAAGGAAATTGTTCTGAACGCCCTTGATAAAATTGAGGCGGCGAGCCGCTCCAAAGGCAATGTGACAGGGCTCGCGACCGGTTTTATCGATCTGGATTACAAGACCTCAGGCTTTCAGCCGTCAGACCTTTTGCTGATCGCTGCCCGCCCGTCTATGGGAAAGACGGCGTTTGTCTTAAATATTGCGGAATATATGGCTTTTCACAGTGGACTGACTGTGGCGGTGTTCAGCCTTGAGATGTCAAAGGAGCAGCTGGTCAACCGTCTGTTTGCGATGGAATCGCGCGTGGACTCTCAGACACTTCGAACAGGCAATCTGAACGACAGCGACTGGACGAATCTGATCGAGGCTGCAGGTACGATTGGACGGTCCAGACTGATCATCGACGACACGCCGGGTATTTCAGTGTCAGAGCTGCGCAGCAAGTGCAGGAAATACAAGCTGGAGCAAAAGCTTGACATTGTTATGATCGACTATCTCCAGCTCATGCAGGGCAGCCGACGCTCGGAATCCAGGCAGCAGGAGATTTCGGACATTTCGCGTTCTTTAAAAGAAATAGCCAGAGAATTGCAGGTGCCGGTGGTAGCGCTTTCCCAGCTCTCCCGTGCCGTAGAGCAGCGCCCGGATCATCGCCCGATGCTCTCGGATCTCCGTGAATCCGGGGCAATTGAGCAGGACGCCGACGTTGTGATGTTTCTTTACCGCGATGATTATTACAATCATGATACACAGAAAAAGGA
>JAJQIE010000182.1 GCA_021199395.1 Lachnospiraceae bacterium
TGCGCATATTCCAGATCCTTATCGATCAAAAAGCCATATTCATTATTCGTAACGGTGACCATGTCTCCGGCTGTCGTTGTAAAATAACGCGTGTAGTATTTTGTATTATAAGTCGCGGCCAGCTCGTCTATGTAAGTCCAGATTTCGGAAGTATCCAGATGCACGCCGTCATCCGTAATTTCCAGCCAGGAGCAGATCGTATCCGAATCCAGCTCTTCTGTGACGGAACCAAATGTATAGACAACAGAAGTATTCGAATAATTCTCCAGACTCTGGTTCAGCTGCTCCATCCGGGACGTCAGATCCTCAGAATTCTCCGTCACCTCCACTGTCTGATAGGAATTCACATCCAGCCTGACCGTAATGGATTCCAGAATCGGTCCGTCCTCCTGGAAACTCTCTTCCATCGTCTCATCTAAAACCTCACGCAGATTGTCCTCGTCAATCGCGTTTCCCTGCCAGCTGGAAACGATCACGAACTCCCCGGCGTCGCTGTCGTACTCCAGATAAGCGTCGGACGATTCGGTTCGCTCCAGTTCTACCTCGAAATTGTCCGCCGACAAGGTCTGCGAAAGCTGATCCTCATCCGTGAGCACCGTATATTCGATCTCAATGTTCTTTTTTGTCTCTATCAGCCCACGGTCTTCAAGCATTTCCGCCTGTACGCGTCCCAGCTCCTCCCTCAGCGCGTCCGCATCAAGCGAAAAGCCCGCTTTCCCAAGGGTTGTCTGATAGATCGCGTCTCCATTTTCCGTAAAAAAAAGTCCGGTTTTTTCAAATGCATTCTCGATCTTCTGCGCCGCATTCTCTATCGTCATACCGGAGACGCTCACTCCGTATATGGAGAGGTGATGCGCCATCCTGGTCTGATCCAGAAAATAATCGCCCAGAATCAGGCATACAAAAAGAAGAACGACCGCCAGTACGGTCGCCTGTTTTCGAAGCGTCTTTTTCCGCCTTTCTTCGATCTCAGCCTTTCTCCGCTGGTACTCGCGTTCTCTCCTGTAATACGTATTTTTCCCTTGTTGCTCCATCTGCGATACCTCTGTATATAATCGGATAAGGGGAGTGCTTGCGTCCCTGTCCGTCTGCACATAATAAGGGAACCCCCCGCACAGTCTGACATTTACTATAGCAGATTTTAATTAAGAAAGTGCAAAATATATATTAAGATTTTTTAAAGATGAGCGGAATGTATGAAACATTACAATAAGAAATGCTACGCCGTGCTATCGGTGAAACAGGCAAGCAGAATGCACATGAAGTTACGATACGGGCTACTATGCGGCACAGCTTCGCAGCCATGCCCCTGTTGACTCCTCGCCGCAGACCATTCTGGTCAGATATATGCCAGCACAGGAACACATCTCCACAATCCAGTGGCAGTCGTTGATAACAGAATGCTTCTGCTCCCGCATATAATCCTGATGCGCATTTTCAATGTAGGCAAAAAGCTCCTGCACCGTAGATATCTTTTCCGCGCGAATCCGCTGCTGATGAAGCACAGCCCCTGCCTGAGCGGTACACAGATAGGCGCGCAGCAGATATTTCATCTCACTCTCATGCATACAATGTCCCTTCAGGCTGCCGGTAAAGCATGTATTATGTGGAAATGTAAAATAGTCGGCAAGATAGTGAAGTACCATACCAATACGCACCCACATAGCCTGGCCGTTATAATCGCCATCCTTCGCGTCCGATTCAATCTGTAAAATCAAAGCCTGAATTTTATCCCAGCTGGTATCAAACTCATGAGGTACCGCCAGCATTTTAGGATTCAGGTCGGGAAGAACGGAACCCAGATAAAACGCTTTCCTGTATCTGTCCAGTTCCTCAAAATGCAGTCCAGCCGCAAGATATATAGAAAGTGCAATATGAGATTTTTTACGCATGAGCTTCTCCTTTTAAGACATCCCGCATACCGTACCGTCGGTCCCTGCGCTTTTCGCGCGGTATCCTTCCATACGGTATGCCGATTACTGTATGCATTGTACGCCTTATGCCTTTGCCTTGCAAGAAAAATCCGTAAAATATCTGTAAAATCCTGATGGTAAATATGGAAAAAATTGCCAGGCATTTCCCTGCGCCCCGCTTTCAGGTGCCGGTAATCATTACGTTTTTTTAACGGTTCGCGATCGTCGCAATGTCTATCAGCGTCAGTCCGTGGATGTTGTTGTTCTCAAGACTCGTAATCAGCGCATTCGCGGTGTCCAGAGACGTGAGCACATTTACGCCGGTCTCAATCGCGTTGCGGCGGATCAGAAAGCCATCCTTAGAATGACCGACTCCCTGCGAAGGCGTGTCAATAACCAGGTCGATCTCATGTCCGAGAATCAGATCCAGAATATTCGGGGATTCCTGCTCCACCTTGCGGGTCATACGTACCTGCACGTCCGCTTCCATCAGGGCGCGCGCGGTTCCCTTGGTAGCAAAAATATTATAGCCAAGCGCCTCAAACCGTTTTGCAATATCCACCGCGTCAAGCTTGTCGGAGTCACGCACTGTTATAATCATATTTTTATATTTCGGAAGGTTAATTCCAGCGCCGAGGAACGCCTTGTAAAGCGCCTCATCAAAGGTAGCCGCAATACCCAGGCACTCTCCGGTAGACTTCATCTCCGGCCCCAGGCTGATATCAGCGCCCTGAATTTTCTCAAAGGAGAACACCGGCATTTTGATCGCGAAATAATCCGCTTCCGGCTGCAGCCCCGGCTCATAGCCAAGCTCGCGGATAGTGCTGCCGAGAATCACCTTCGTCGCAAGCGGCACGATCGGAATCCCGGTCACCTTGCTGATATACGGTACGGTACGGCTAGAACGCGGATTGACCTCAATCACATACACCTCATCGTTGCTGACGATAAACTGGATATTGATCAGGCCGATAACATGCAGAGAACGGGCCAGCTTGCGCGTGTAATCTTCAATAACACGCTTGATCTTGCCGGAAATGCTCTGCGCCGGGTAAACGGATATACTGTCACCGGAATGGATGCCGGCACGCTCAATATGCTCCATAATACCCGGAATCAGGACGTCCTCCCCATCACATACCGCATCGACCTCAATCTCCTTGCCGACCAGATATTTATCTACCAGGATCGGATGCTCCTGCGCGATCCGATTGATAACGCCAATGTACTGCTCCACATCCTCATCATTGATCGCAATCTGCATTCCCTGGCCGCCAAGCACGTAGGACGGGCGCACGAGCACCGGATAGCCGAGGTCATTCGCCGCCTTTTTCGCCTCCTCAGCGGTAAAGACGGTATGCCCCGCCGGACGGGGGATGCTGCATTTTTCAAGGATCTCGTCAAACAGCTCACGATCCTCCGCCGCATCCACATTTTCCGCGGAAGTGCCAAGGATCGTCACCCCCATTTTCATCAGGGATTCCGTCAGCTTGATCGCGGTCTGGCCGCCGAACTGTACCACTGCACCGTCCGGTTTTTCCAGACGGACGACGTTCTCCACATCCTCCGGGGTCAGCGGCTCAAAATACAGCTTATCCGCAATATCAAAATCTGTGCTCACCGTCTCCGGGTTGTTATTGATGATAATCGTCTCATAGCCCTCTTTTTCAAACGCCCAGGTGCAGTGTACGGAGCAAAAATCGAATTCAATGCCCTGTCCGATGCGGATAGGACCGGAGCCAAGGACTAAGACCTTTTTCTTTGTTCTGACGCCGTTCTCCGTCTCCCCGCCGACAGCCTTTCCTGCCATCTGCACGGCCTCAACCTCATTTTCACTGCCAAACACGGAATAATAATACGGCGTCGCAGCGGCAAACTCCGCCGCGCAGGTATCTACCATCTTATAAGCAGCAAGGATTCCATTCTCCCTGCGCATCTGTCTGATTTCATCCTCTGTCTTACCGGAAAGGCGCGCGATCACCGTGTCCGGGAATTCGATCCTTTTCGCCTCTTTCAAAAGCTCTGCCGTCAGCTCCTCTGTGCGCAGGCGCGCTTCCATCTCCGTCAGAATGGCGAGCTTGTCGATAAACCAGAGATCGATTTTCGTAATGTCATGAATCTGCTCACAGGGTATTTTCCGGCGCAGCGCTTCGGCGATCACCCAGATCCGGCGGTCGTCCACCAGAGCAAGCTGGCGCAGCAGGGCGTCGTCGTCCAGCCCGGAAAAATCATAGGACATCAGACTGTCCACATGCTGTTCCAGAGAGTGGATCGCTTTCATCAGGGCTCCCTCGAAATTGTCGCAGATACTCATGACCTCTCCGGTCGCCTTCATCTGGGTCGTCAGGCGCCTGCTCGCGCTGATAAACTTATCAAAAGGCAGACGCGGCATCTTCACCACGCAATAGTCCAGCATTGGCTCGAAGCTTGCATAGGTTTTTCCGGTGATCGCGTTTTTGATCTCATCCAGTGTATAGCCAAGCGCGATCTTCGCCGCCACCTTTGCGATCGGATAGCCGGTCGCTTTGGAAGCCAGCGCTGAGGAGCGGCTCACGCGCGGGTTCACCTCTATCACACAGTATTCAAAGCTTTCCGGATGCAGCGCGAACTGGACGTTGCATCCTCCGGTGATCTTCAGCTCACTGATGATGTTCAGCGCGGAGGTACGCAGCATCTGGTATTCCTTATCGCCAAGCGTCTGTGACGGCGCCACGACAATGCTGTCGCCGGTGTGTACGCCGACCGGGTCGATATTTTCCATATTGCAGACCGTGATCACATTGCCCGCGCTATCGCGCATCACCTCGTACTCGATTTCCTTCCATCCGGCAATGCAGCGCTCCACGAGCACCTGTCCGACACGGCTTAAACGAAGTCCGTTTTCCAGAATCTCTACCAGCTCTTCATAATTGTGCGCAATACCGCCTCCGCTGCCGCCAAGCGTATACGCCGGGCGCAGTACGACCGGATAGCCGATGGTCTGCGTAAACGCCACGCCTTCCTCCACCGACTCTACGACCTTCGACGGAGCCACCGGTTCCCCGATTTTCTCCATCGTCATCTTAAACTCCAGACGATCCTCCGCCTTTTTGATCGTCTCCGCAGTCGTACCGATCAGGCGGACATGATTCTTTTCCAGGAAGCCGCGCTCCTCCAACTCCATCGCCAGGTTCAGCCCTGCCTGTCCTCCGAGCGTGGGAAGCACGCTGTCCGGTTTTTCCTTTAAAATCAGCTGCTCCACCACTTCTACCGTCAGCGGCTCTATATAGACCCGATCCGCGATATCCTTATCCGTCATAATCGTTGCGGGATTCGAGTTCAGCAAAACCACCTCAATACCCTCTTCATGAAGGGAACGGCACGCCTGCGTGCCTGCGTAATCAAACTCAGCAGCCTGTCCGATCACAATCGGGCCTGAGCCAATGACAAGTACCTTTTTAATATCCGGATTCTTAGGCATTACGCATGCACCTCCATTCCATTTTTCTCAAAGCATTCCGGTTTGCTTCCCTCCGCTGTGCTTTTCCGCAGACATTTCTGTTCGCTGCCAGCTCCATCACACCCCATCATGCCAAGAAAGCGGTCAAACAGATAGCCGGAGTCCAGTGG
>JAJQIE010000134.1 GCA_021199395.1 Lachnospiraceae bacterium
TGATGAAGAGATATGAAAAAAAGCGGTGTCGAGAGTAATACAGAAGGTTATGAAAAAACAGTAGTACAGGAAGTGTTGTACCGGAAGATGAATGAAAAGCAGAATATACGGGAGGAATGGAATGACGGAGAATGGATTCAGGATTGTGAAGGACGACAGCAGAACTCCGGGGACGACGGTGTGCAGGGATGGCGTACATTTTGGCTTTTATGCATCGTCCGGGGAACCGTCCCTTGTGCTGTATAAAAAGGGGAGCGAGGAAATTGTTTCCGAGGTTGCTTTTCCAAAGCCGACTGTACCCGGAAACTTTTATACGATGAAGGTGAAGCTTCCGGCGGAACAGTATGAGTACAATTTCAGGGATGGAAGAAGATTGTCACAGATCCGTATGCCAGAAGAATCGCGGGCAGGGAGAAGTATGGGCAGATGCCGCCTCTTTCCGCACATGGTATCCGTGGGGCTTTTGTCACCGGAAGCTATCGCTGGGGGAATGCCACGCTTCCGGATATTCCTTTCTGCGATGCGGTGATGTACCATCTGCATGTCCGGGGATTTACGATGGGGAGGAATTCCGGTGTAAGGCAGAAGGGGACATTTGCCGGGCTGAGGCAAAAGATACCATATCTCAAATCGCTTGGGGTAAATCAGGTAAAGCTGATGCCTGTGTACGATTTTCCGGAGATCGAAGCGCCGGTCGCTCCCTCCGGCAGCCCGAAATCCCAGGCGGAGGCGATGGCGCATGCGCTGGACCCTCAGTCGGGCGTTCAGCCATTCCGAAGGAATTTCTGGGGATATGGTACGGGCTTTTACTTTGCTCCGAAAGCATCCTATGCCGCCACTGAGCGTGCGGATGTTGAATTTAAGGATATGATAAAGGCGTTTCACGCCGCGGGGATTGAGGTGCTTCTGGAATTCTCCTTCCATGCCGGAGCGGATATTGGAATGATTTGCGACTGCCTGAGCTATTGGGCGTCGGAATACCATATTGACGGTTTTTCCCTCGTCGGGCGTGAGAATCTGGCGGATGAGCTTGCCCGCCTGCCGCTGTTTTGCAGCCGGAAGCTGATCTGCAGCTGGTATTCGGAAGATACGGTATCGGCAAACGCAGAGGAAACCCATTATCAGATTGCACAGTCCAATAATGGGTTTATGAATGACTGCCGCCAGCTGCTCAAGGGAGACGCGAATTATCTTGAAGCGTTTAGCTGGCGGATGCGCCAGAATCCGTCCGGATGCGCGCAGATTAACTATATGACGAACCATGATGGCTTTACGCTTCTGGATCTTGTCTCCTACAATATGAAGCACAATGAGCAAAACGGAGAGATGGGACGGGACGGCTCTGCCTCTGATTTCAGCTGGAACTGTGGAGAAGAGGGGCCGAGCGGCAAGCGCGGGATTGCCCGGCTGCGTATGCGTCAGCGGAAAAATGCCTGTGCCATGATGCTGCTTTCACAGGGGACGCCGATGCTGATGGCGGGCGACGAGTTTGGCAATTCACAGAACGGCAATAACAATCCCTGGTGCCACGACAGCGAGCTCACCTGGCTGGACTGGAATCACACAAAGGCCGGACGTGAGCTGACAGAGTTTGTCCGTCGGCTGATTGCATATCGAAAGGAACATCGTGTACTGCGTCAGAATATGCAATTGCAATGCACAGATTACCTTTCGAGCGGATATCCGGATCTTTCTTTTCACGGCGAGCGTGCCTGGTATGGCGATCTGGGACAGTCCAATCTGCATATGGGCTGTATGTATTCCGGTCATTATGCCGGGGAGGAGGGCTTTCTCTATATCGCATGGAATTTTCACTGGGAGGAGCAGCAGCTTGCTCTGCCGCTTATACCGGATAGCTATTCCTGGTTTTGCGTGATGGATACCTCTTTGACAGAAAGCTTTCCGCCGTCCTGCCGGCAGCGGAATCTTGGAAACAGCCGGGCTTTTTCAGTGACGCCCAGAACGGTTGTAATATTGGAAGGGAAAAAGGATGATACGGATGGAACAGCTAAGCAGGAAGAGAAGCCTGAATCAGACAAAACAGCGAAGACAGACGAACCGGGTCACATGGAGGAAAGCTAAAGGTCATCTGAAGACAATTACAGAGCATAAGCTTCTGGTGATGGATGGATGCTTTCGGATTGGCCTGTACCGGCAGGGGCTGATGCATGACCTTTCGAAATATTTTCCGACAGAGCTTCTGGAAGGATTTCGTTATTATGAGGATGGGAAAAGCAGTCCGAATAATGGGGAACGCCGGGATAAAGGCTATTCGGAGGCCTGGATGCACCATAAGGGGCGCAATCGCCATCATTTTGAATACTGGCTGGATTACCGCCTTCCGTCAGGGACACGGTGGGGCGACCAGAAGACGGAGGGCGGCGGGGAAAACGCGCTCGGAGCAAAACCGGAGGATGGGGCTGCCGATACCGGAAGGTTTGGAGCGCCTTATCCGCTGCAGGCGGTACAGATGCCACGCCGATATGTAGCTGAGATGCTGATGGACCGCATTGCCGCATCTAAAAACTATAATAAAGAGGCTTATACACAGCATGACGCGCTGGCTTATTTTGAAAATGGAATGGGACATTACCTGATGCACCCGCAGACGAAAAAAGAGCTGCATGGAATGCTGCGCATCCTGGATGAGAGGGGCGAGGAGGAGCTGTTTCGATTTGTAAAGGAGTATTATTTAAAAGGATATCCGATCTGAGGCATTGAGCTCCTGTATTCCGGCTTTTATCTGCGGGCGGCTGATTTTATGGCTGATTTTTTTTCCTGTCCAGGTACTCTCTGTATTTCCTGCTGATGAGCTGTCCCAGAACCTTTATACTGGTAAAAAGCGGCCTTGCATCCGCTTTTTTCTTTGCAGCCGTATCTGTCTGATAAATCAGGGTGTTATTTTCATCAATTTTTTCCAGCGTGACGTAATCCATGGAATCTGTTGGCAGATTCTGGCGCGCAAGCTCTTCTTCTACAAGCCGTTTGATGACATAATAAAGCGTGGCAAAAATCGGAACGCCTACAATCATGCCGAAAAGTCCCCAGATATGACTGAAGACCAGGATCGAAAAAATCACCCAGAAAGAAGACAGACCAGTCGAATTTCCAAGGATTTTAGGACCGATGATATTGCCGTCGATCTGCTGTAAAATCAGGATGAAGAATACAAAGACCAGGCAGTCAAATGGTTTTACAAACAGCAAAAGAACTGCGCAGGGGATCGCTCCGATAAATGGACCAAACACCGGGATGATATTGGTCACTCCGATCACTACGCTGATCAGCAGCACATAGGGCATGTCAAGGATCGACAGGCAGATGAAACAGATAATGCCGACAATTATGGAATCTATGATTTTTCCGGTGATAAATCCGGTGAAGTTGCGGTTGGCCTGACGGACGACGTCGAGCACCCAGGTAGCAGCTGTCCGGTGATGGCATATCGCGTAGAGCAGCTTTTTTCCCTGACCGATAAAGCGATCCTTGGACATCTGCGCGTAAACCAGTACGATCAGGCTGACAAAGATGTCAACGATACCATAGACCAGTCCCAGAAAGCTCTGCGTAATGGAATTGATGGCAGTGAGCGTATTTGTATTGATCCAGCTGACGGCCGTATCGATCATATCAATCACGACGCCATAGACCGTCGGATTCCATTCATTGATTTTATCCAGATAGCTGTTGATGGTCCTCTGTATGCCGGGCACATCGCTGAGCAGGCTGTTGATGGTCTCAACGAGCCTCGGCACCATCCGGCTGATGATGAGGAAAAGCAATATCGCGATCCCGACCAGTACAACCGCGACCATCAGGATGCGGGCAAGCCTGGGCTTTATATTATGCTCCCTGAGCTTTCGCTCCCCATAATTGATCAGAGGGTCCACGACGTATGCGAGTCCCAGACCGAGCCAGATCGGTATAAGCGTTTGAAAAAGTGAATTCACACCTTTGATAATAGCTGAACCGTTCAGCAGTATAAAATAAAAAGCAATCGCAGCCGCCAGCATGAGAAAAACAGTGCCGCACCAAATGACTGCCCGCTTCCAGGTTGTTTTCATTCTATTCCTCCATCAGATCTGCTATGGTGATACTGTAAAAAAAATCATTGATAAGACTGTTAAAACGGCTCCACATGCGCAGCGTAGAACATTTCTCCGAGCGGGGACAGTCCTCCGCGTCCTCTGTCAGACAGGCGACCGGGGCGAGCGTTCCCTCGGTAAGACAGAGGATCTCCCCGACGGTATAATCCTTTGGCTCCCGCGTGAGCCGATAACCGCCGCCTTTTCCACGAAGCCCCTTCAGGAGCTTTTTTTTAACAAGCGATTTTAAAACGATTTCAAGGTATTTTTCTGATATTTCCTGACGCGCGGCTATGTCCTTCAGCGGAATATATCCATCTTCCTTCTGATGCTGGGCAAGGTCGACGACTACGCGCAGGGCATATCTTCCTTTTGTTGATATCATAAACCGGTTTTCCTCCATTGCCACATAGTATCATTATCATACCTTCTGTCGCCTGACTTATTATATCGCAAGGTTTTAAGATTTTCAATATGGTTTTTCAGGGCTTTTAAACTCTATGACAGCTTTTGAGCGGCGCTTTCGACTGGGCTTTTGAGTATTGCTGGCGAATCGTCCATTGACACGGCAGGTTTGTCCTGCTAAAATTTCTGCAGTTGATCAGTACCTTTACAGCTGCGGATTTCTCATTAACGTCAGAAGGAAAGCAATCCGACCGGGAAATCTGAGAATCGAACTGAGGAATGAAAATAATTCAAAAAGGGAAATCAGGAAAATGGAAACAGACGCCATTTTGTCGTTCGAATCGTAATATGGAAAAGAGAAGGAAAAGGATCATGGAAGAGATCATTGACAGAAAAAAGAAGATGGACCTTCAGACGAAATATGACAATTTGATCGGCTGCCTGAAAAGTCTGGGGAGCGTCGCGGTCGCTTTCTGAGGCGGGGTGGATTCGACATTTTTGCTGAAGGCGGCGCAGGAGGCTATGGACGGCAGGGTTCTTGCTGTGACGGTAAAATCCGCCTTTTTCCCGGAACGGGAGACGGCAGAGGCAGCTGCGTTTTGTGCGGAAAATGGGATAGAGCAGGTCGTCTGTGAGATAAATGAGCTGGAAATCGAGGGGATCCGCGAAAACCCTGAGAACCGCTGTTATCTCTGCAAGGGGGAATTGTTTCGGGAAATTCTGAGGATCGCGGCGGAGCATGGGATGAATGTGGTTGCGGAGGGGTCGAATGTCGATGATCTGGGCGATTATCGCCCTGGGCTTGCGGCAATCCGGGAGCTGGGAATTGCGAGTCCGCTGCGTGAAGCTGGTCTGACAAAGGCCGACATTCGCTCTCTGTCGGAAGAACTGGGGCTTTCGACCTGGGATAAGCCTTCCTTCGCCTGCCTTGCGAGCCGTATTCCCTACGGGGACAGGATCAGCGAGGAGAAGCTTGCGATGATCGACCGGGCGGAGCAGCTTCTGCTGGATATGGGCTTTCACCAGGTG
>JAJQIE010000140.1 GCA_021199395.1 Lachnospiraceae bacterium
TATATTTTGTATATTTTGTATAATAGGGAAGTTCAGAGAACTTTCCTATTATACAAAAAAATCGGAGGATTCCTCATCCTCCGATTTTTATTATATTTTGTTTTGATTTTTTATTATATTTTGTTCTTCATCCTTTATATATGTTTATATATACGGTTTCCTGGAGAGCTTTCATCCTGTTATATTTATAAATACAATCCTTCGTTTCTTTACACGAATTCTCTCTTTATAAACCATGTGGCATTTTCTTCTGTATTATACTTAGCCCATGCAAAGATTCATTCTTTTTCCTCTGAATCTTTTCTGAATACGGATCCAAGTTCTGTCTGAATCCTTCTCTATAATGCGAAACGTGTATTGGTTCACTCGTCTGAACCGCTTTTGTGACTATAGATACGATCTCCCTGAACCGATATTCTGTACATATGGATTCATTTCTCGTCTGAATCTCACTTTTGAACTTCTGAATATGGATTCTTCCTCTTCGAATCTTCCCTGTAAATGACCTCTACTGCTTTCTGGCAACACAAGCCATTCTTCTCACATTATCTCTTCCACGTTCTGTATGATTTTCGCACTATACCTTTCTACATATCACACATCTAATACTTTCTGTACTTCTGTACTTCTGTACTTTCTGTATTCTGTGATTTTCCGCGCCTTACAGGCTTCACGTTCGCTTTTGCGCTGTTTATCGGGCTAATGCTGTATTTAATTAACGAACCTGCGAGTCCGTCTTATCTTCATATCGTAGGATAAATGTACTCTGCCAGCAGATTCTGTTTTCTCTCCAATAATCGTTCTTTTACGATGACTCTTGAATCAGCTCTGGCTGAGGTCTTTTTCACAGGAAACATTTATCCCGCCACATGTAGTTTTCAGTAAAGTATGTGAGACTGTGTCCATCGGAATCGACCTCCCTCCTGCATGTCATTGTCTATAGGGTTTTGATCTATAGGAACAACAATGTGTTTGTTGATGGTTGTACTATACCACACGTTTTTTAATTTGTCAACACTATTTTTAAATTTTATCCAATTTATTTTATTTCAACAATTTTATTTTTAAGTTTTGTCCTAATTTCACGAATAATATATTAAATTCAGAAAATTTAAACTCACTCACTGCCATTGCCGAAAAAGCAATGCCAATATAATATTCAGCCCGTCCGCAGACAGAACTTCTTCGCCTCTTTCTCGCTGTTGATCAGCTCGATCTCAGCGCCAAGGCTTCTCAGCTTCTCATCAAAGCACTCATACCCTCGCTGGATATACATGATATCATCTATCGTCGTAATTCCCTCCGCGGCGAGCCCGGCAATGACAAGCGCGGCACCCGCCCGCAGATCCGGCGCGCTGAGACGCGCTCCGGTCAGTCTTTCCACGCCTGTGATAATTGCGGTATTTCCCTCTACGCGGACATCCGCTCCCATCCGGGTAAGCTCATCCATATATTTAAACCGATTTTCGAAAATGCTCTCCGTCACGATGCTTGTACCCCGCGCCAGAGCCAGTGTGACTCCGATCTGCGGCTGCATATCCGTCGGATATCCGGGATAGGGTAGGGTCTTCACATTCGTACAGCTCAGACGTTTCGACGCTACGACGCGGACGGCATTGTCAAATTCTTCTACCTCGCAGTCGATCTCCAGAAGCTTCGCTGACGTCGCCTCAAGATGCTTGGGGATGACATTCTTTACCATTACATCACCCTTGGTCGCCGCGGCAGCAAACATGAACGTCCCTGCCTCAATCTGATCCGGGATGATAGAATATTCCGTCCTGTGGAGCTTCGCCACGCCACGGATACGTATGACATCCGTACCTGCTCCCCTGATATTGGCACCCATGCTGTTCAGAAAGTTCGCCACATCTACCACATGAGGCTCGCGCGCACAGTTTTCAATGATCGTATATCCCTCAGCCATCGACGCCGCCATCATGATATTGATCGTAGCGCCTACGGAAACAGTATCCAGAAATATATGGCTGCCATGCAGATGCTCCGCTTCCGCGATAATAAATCCATTGCGTATGGTTACCCTCGCGCCCAGCGCCTTAAAGCCTTTGATGTGCAGGTCGATCGGCCTGCTGCCGATGTTGCACCCGCCCGGAAGCGGAACCTCAGCCTTTTTGTATTTGCCAAGAAGCGCGCCGATCAGATAGTATGACGCCCTGATTTTTTTGATATATTCGTAATCAACGCTGACGTCCCCGATGTTCCCGCTGTTCAGCATGACTGCGTGACGCGTGATCCGGTCAACATGAACGCCGATACTCTCCATCGCTTCCAGAAGGACATTGATATCCCTCACATCTGGAAGATTGTCAATCAGTACGGTGTCATCTGTCATAATAGCTGCCGCAAGTATTCCGAGAGCCGCGTTTTTAGCTCCGGAGATTTCCACCTCTCCTACCAGTGGATTACCTCCTCTGATAATATACTGTTCCATAACCTACCTCTGCTATCGTTTATTCATACTCCCTGAAGCACACTTTTTTGCCGCGTCCCCGGTTCTCCCCTCCGGAGGCAGGCCTGATCCCATGCCAAAATACAAGGCGAAATTATTATTAGTATACCACATTTCATCTGATTGTAAACAAAAATTCACATTATATGCCTTTTTCGTCATAATGAACCAAACGTATATTCGCGTCCCGGTGAATCATCGTTTGTTCTTTCTCTGTCCTTTTTTGCTCGCGGGCTTTTTGCGGACGCTGAATCCAAAGCTGCCCAGCTCCCTGCCCAGCGAATAATAAGAGCCGTGCGAATACACCATAAGCTCCGCGTCATTCAGGCGAAGCCGCCCCTTTTCATCCAGATATCTTTCATCGACATCCACGGAGAGCACCTCGGATACAAACATATGATGAGAACCAAGCTCAAGCACTTCTTTCACACGACATTCAATGTTTACCGGACTCTCAGCGATCAACGGAGCCTGCACATGCGCCGCCGGTTCGGCCGTCAGGCGCGTTTCCTGAAATTTGTCCGCCTCCCTGCCGGAACGGACGCCGCAATAATCGGCGGCCCACGCCAGGTCTTTCGTCGTCAGGTTCACCGCAAATTCCCCGGTCTCGCGAATGATGTGGTAAGAATACCGCTCCGGCTTTATGGAAACGGAAACCATCGCCGGATTCGTACAGATTGTACCGGTCCAGGCGACAGTAATGATGTTCGCCCGCTCATCCGGGCGGGCGCAGCTTACCATCACGGCCGGCAGCGGATACAGCATATTGCCGGGCTTCCAAATCTCTCTGCCCATATCAGCCTCCCGTAATCTGGCTGATCCCGCTCATCAGAGACGGTACCAGCTGTTTTTTGCGGGAGACTACACCTTTCAGGTACACACAGCCATCCTCCAGCCGCTCATGGAAAGCCGCGTCGATAATCTCCACGTCATCTCTGCCGTAGCAGATCAGGTCGCTCCCCTCTTCCAGAATATTGGTCAGCATGAAGCAGACCATATCCACTTCCTTTCTTACGATCAGATTATTCAAAAATGGCATGATCCGCCCTTTGATATTCTGAAGCTCCTCCGCACTCATGGATGTGATCTGTCCGACCCCCACATTCATATCTCCGAATTCGAATTTTTTGAAATCCTGATAACAGATCTCCTCCGGCGTCTTTGTGGAAAGATCGCTGCCCGCGGCAAACATCTCCTTCGCAAAGGATTCGCATTCGATTCCCGCTCTTCGAGCCAGCGCGCGCGCCGCATCGACATCCATCGGCGTACAGGTCGGCGAGCGGAAGATCAGGGTATCTGAAATAATCGCGCTGCACATCAGCCCTGCGATATCCGGAGGAATCTCTATGCAGTTTTCCCGAAACATCTGATAAATAATCGTACTGGTGCATCCGACCGGCTGGTTGCGGAAATACACCGGATTCATCGTCTCAAGAGAGCCAAGTCTGTGATGGTCAATGATTTCCATAATTTCCGCATCAAGCACATTATCCACGGCCTGGGAAACCTCATTGTGATCCACCAGGATCAGTCCGCGCTTGCGCACACCCAACAGATTCCGCCTGGAAATCATACCCACATAGTACCCGCCCTTGTCAAGAATCGGGAAATCACGGTATCGTTTTTTGGACATTGTGTCACGAATGGATTCTGTATAGTCTGAAAGACGGAAGGTCAGAAGATTGCTCTCCTTTTGCATGAAAAATTCTACCGGCATGCTCTGATTGATCAGGCGCGCCACCGCGTAGGTGTCAAGAGGAGTGATGATGATCGTGCAGCCGCGCTCCATAGCCAGCCGCTGGATCGTGCGGGAGACAGGAGCGCCCAGGCAGACGACAATACATCCGGCCTGCATCTCAATTGCGCAGAGCTGCCCCTCATAGCGGTTGCCGAGGATAACCATGTCATTTTCGTCTATGTAATTCTCCATCACGTCCGGATTGGCAGCCGCGATCACGACCTTGCCTTTATCAAAATAGCCCTCCGGATCTCCGACGATCATCTCCGCGTCCAGCGTCTCCAGAATGTTTTTATACGGCGTTTTCGCCACAGAAACAATCGAGCTGCTGTATTCCTCCATGTAGGATTTTGCGATGTCGTTGATCGTGATCAGACCCTTCAGCTTATTTTTGGAATTCGTGATCGGAAGTGTAAAAATATTCTGCTCCTGCATCAGCGTCCAGGCACGCTTCAGGGAGATATTGCTGCGCACCCCTTCCACCTTGCGAATCTCCATATCCTTAACGCGGGTACCGATATTTTCCAGCAGAAGCGGCGTTTTTGCCTGAAACCGCTCCAGCACATACTGTGTCTCCGCACTGACAAGCCCGGCTCTGGCAGCCACATAATTGTACGGCTCGCCAAGCTGGTTTTTCAGGTAAGCGTATGCGATCGCCGAACAGATGGAATCCGTATCCGGATTCTTATGCCCTACCACACAGACCGTTCTTTTGCGCTGCTTTGGATTTCCCAGTCCGGCCTGATCCTTTTTTGCCTCTGATTTTCCATAGCTTTCTTTCACCGCATCCTCCGCTTTTCCCGAATGTGCTTCCCCGGATTCCTCCGGCTTCCTGTAATTCTCTTTTCCCGGCTCTTCCATTTTTCTGTAATCCTCTTTTCCCGGCTCTTCTGCTTTTCTTATTCGGCTTATAAAAATTATATTTTATCCACACCCTGCTCTGTGACACGCGCGTAGATCAGCGGCCGCTTTTCGGGTGCTTCCGATCCGATCACCACCGCGTCGCTGATTCTCGCCACAGCGGCGTCAAGCCGCGCCTCCTCCGATGTAAACAGCTCCGCAATTGTATCTCCTTTTTTTACGAAATCACCGGTTTTTTTCCGGAGTATGATCCCCGCGAGATAATCTATTTCACTTTCCTTTGTCTCCCGTCCGGCTCCCAGAAGCATACCGGCAATCCCGACGCCTTCTGAGTCCATTTTCACGATAAAGCCGTCCTTTGAAGCCTTAAATTCCTTCATGACCGGCGCCCTGCCCAGCTTTTCCGGATGGCGGATGTATGACGGATCGCCCCCC
>JAJQIE010000156.1 GCA_021199395.1 Lachnospiraceae bacterium
GACGGACGAGGAAACCGAGGAAGAAACGGAAGCAGAGACCGAGACAGAGACCGAAACTGAGACTGAGAGCGAGACCGAGGAAGTAGCGGAACTCGAAGTTATGTCTTATGATGAGTACATGGCGGCGGATCTTGATACTGAGGTTGTAGTGGAGACCTATGTACAGGCGAAGCAGTCCTGGTGGGAAGATCAGGCGACCGTATATACACAGGATGAGGATGGCGCATACTTCCTGTACAATATGGAATGCTCGGAGGAGGATTATGAGCTGCTTGAGGCAGGAACCAAGATTCGAGTTACCGGATATAAGTCGGAATGGTCAGGTGAAGTGGAGATCATCGACGCGACGTTTGAAATCATAGAGGACGCAGACACCTTTGTTGCGGATCCTCTGGATGTGACAGAGCTTCTGGGGACAGATGAGCTGGAGGAGCATCAGAATGAGTATGTTTCCTTTACCGGAATGACAGTTGAGGCTTCTGAGGATGCGGATGGAAACGAAGTGGCGTTCCTGTACAGCTGGGATGGATCCGGCCAGGATGGAGATGACCTGTATTTCAATGTTTCCTATAACGGCGAGACCTATACCTTCACGGTAGAATCCTATCTGTGTGACAATACCACAGAGGTTTATCAGGCTGTGACGGAGCTGGAGGTTGGCGATGTCATTGACATGGAAGGCTTCCTGTACTGGTATGAGGGTGTGAATCCGCATATTACCTCTGTAGCTGCGTCAGAAGCAGAAGAAGCTGATGAGGAGGATACTGAGGAAGAATCTGAAACTGAAGCAACTGAGGAGGAAGAGACCGAAGAAGCTGAGGAAGAGACTGAATCAGAAACCGCAGAGGAAGCTGAAACGGATTCGAATGAGATTTAAGGGAAGCGTTTCCATCGTTTCACAGGCTTGAAAAAGAAAGCATGTGCAAAAAGTATTTGCGCAGGCAGAAGAAAGTCCCCCGGATATGGCGTCCGGGGGATTTTTAAAGGAGCACAGATTTGACCTTTTGCTGATATTGTTAAGGGGAGCACAGATATGAAACTATATGTGGCAAGACATGGACAGACACAGTGGAATCTGGAGAACCGCGTCAGCGGCAGAACCGATATTCCGCTGACGGAGCTTGGGCTGAAGCAGGCCGGGATGCTTGCGGAGGAAGCGTCCGGGCTGGAGCTTGACCTGATAATAGCGTCTCCTCTGTTGCGGGCGCAGCAGACGGCTGCTGTCGTAGCAAAACGCTGTGAAATTCCGATGATTACAGACGAACGCCTGATTGAGCATGATTTTGGCTGCTTTGAGGGATGTCTGCGCACGGATCCGGAATTTCGCGCCATCCGCAAAAATCTCGCCTTTCGGTATCCGGGCGGAGAATCCTCGTTTGATGTGGCGGCGCGGGTTTACAGTCTGCTTGATGAAATACGGATAACCTGTGCCGATAAGAATGTACTGCTGGTGTGCCATGGGGCGCTTGCCCGCGTGCTCCGCACTTATTTTGTGGATATGACAAATGAGGAATTCGGCGCTTTTATGACGGATAATTGTAAATGTGTGCTGTATGAGACAGAGGATGGCTCGCACGGTAACAGGGCAGGCAGAGACGGAGAGGAGACAGCGATATGCTCAGAGGAAAAACGGTTATTTTAGGCGTGACGGGAAGCATTGCCGCATATAAGGCGGCAAACCTGGCAAGCCTGTTGAAGAAGCAGCACGCGGATGTCCATGTGATTCTGACAGAAAACGGCCGGCAGTTTATCACGCCGGTCACATTTGAGACTCTGACCGGCAATAAATGTCTGACCGACACCTTTGATCGGAATTTTCAGTTCAATGTGGAGCATGTAGAGCTGGCAAAACGGGCGGATCTGGCGCTTGTGGCTCCTGCCAGTGCAGATACGGCGGCAAAGCTGGCACATGGGCTTGCGGATGATATGCTGACGACGACGCTGCTGGCGTGTACCTGTCCCAAGCTGATCGCTCCGGCTATGAATACAAGGATGTATCAGAATCCCGTGACGCAGGATAATCTGAAGCTTCTGCGAAAATACGGGTGGACGGTAATCGAGCCTGTCTGCGGGCATCTGGCCTGTGGAGATGAGGGCGCCGGAAAGTTTCCGGATGAGCGTGTGATTGTTGAGCACGTATTGAATGAAATTGCGCGCAAAAAGGATATGGAAGGACTGCATGTTCTGGTGACCGCGGGACCGACGCAGGAGGCGCTGGATCCGGTGCGCTTTCTGTCGAACCATTCGACCGGGAAAATGGGGTATGCTCTGGCACGGGTTTGCCGTCAGCGGGGCGCGAATGTAACGCTGGTTTCAGGAAAGACGCATTTACCTTCGCCGATCGGTGTGGAGCTGGTGCCGGTGGTTTCCGCACAGGAAATGTATGACGCGGTGACAGAGCGTTCAGATGGGCAGGATGTTATTATCATGGCCGCCGCGGTTGCGGACTACCGTCCGGCTTCTGTGTCGGAGCAGAAGCTCAAAAAGAGTGACGATGATCTTATACTGCCGCTTGCAAGAACACAGGATATTCTTGCAAGCATTGGTGAGCACAGACCAAAGGGTCAGGTGCTCTGCGGCTTTGCGATGGAGACGGAGGACATGCTTGCCCATGCCCGTGAAAAGCTGAGACGTAAGCATCTGGATCTGATTGCGGCAAACAATGTCCGGACAAAAGGAGCCGGGTTTGGCACGGATACAAATGTGATTACACTGCTTACAGAGGACGACCAGACCGAGCTGGAGCTGATGAGTAAGGAGGAAGCGGCGGATCGGATTGCGGATGCAATTATGGAGATACGGAGCAGAGACCGCTGAGGCTTTTGCGGTATGTTATCGGCAAAACATTCTGCGTATTATGCACAAGCTCTTACGATACGGTCTACTGGCTGTCAGATTGCGCGAAAATAGGGAGGGTTACAGGAGTGAAATGCTACGAAACGGTATGGGAAATTTTTAACAAGTGTCCGAACAACCAGATGCGGGATGTTTTTATTGATGAGATTGAGATTGATGATATCGAGGCTTATTTAAGGAGCAAGTTCAGCGGCAGGGACGTAAGCTGGGAAAGGACGGTACGTGCGGACGGGACGATCGTTTATGATATTGCTGCATCCGGGATACGGGAGCGGTACTCTTTTACAGAGATTTGACGCTGGAATACCGGTGGCGATGGCGAAAGCACGTAGTGCGGAACCATCGGCTTTTATAAGTAGTGATGAAGCGATAATTGCTGCATGGGCTACTATCATATGATTAAGGCAGCATAAGGGTATGATACTGTGAGAGGACAATTGCGATTATGGATAAAATAGTTCAGTCCCTGAGGGCGCAGGGAGTGGATTCTTCCCTGTTGGATGCGATTGCGGAGTTTCGGAGCCGCTATCCTGCAGGAGAGAATCAGCGGGAGCGGATTACGCCGCCGATGCTCCCTTATTATGGGCGGGAGACTTTTGAGATGGCGGCCTGTGCGCTGCTTCAGGGGGAGAATATTCTGCTGACCGGGACGAAGGCGACCGGAAAAAATGTGCTTGCGGAAAATCTGGCGTGGGTGTTTGGACGCCCATCCTACAATATTTCGTTCCATGTTAATATGGACAGCAGCGCTCTGATTGGGACAGATACGTTTCGCAATAATGAGGTGCAGCTGCGCACCGGGCCTGTCTACGACTGTGCGGTGTGTGGAGGCTTTGGCATTTTTGACGAGATCAACATGGCAAAAAATGACGCGGTTTCGGTTCTGCATGCGACGCTGGACTACCGCCGTATCCTGGATGTGCCGGGATATGAGAAGATAAAGCTCCACGACGCGGCGAGGTTTATCGGGACGATGAATTACGGATACGCAGGGACGAGAGAGCTGAATGAGGCGCTGGTGTCGCGTTTCCTTGTGATTGAAATGCCGTCTGTGACTGAGGAAGCGCTGCACGCGATACTGACCGGGCTCTTTCCTGATTTTACAGGGGAGGGACTGCGGCAGATCTGCGGCCTGTTCCTGGATCTGCAGAACAAAGCGGACAACAATGAGATTTCGACCAAGCCCCTCGATCTGCGGGGCCTGATCGGCGCTTTGAAGACTGTGCGGGCAGGCTTGTCCCCACGGCTCGCGGTGCGGATGGGGATTGTAAATAAAAGCTTTGACCTTTTCGAGCGCGAGCTGGTGGAGGATATTGTAATGACAAGAATTCCGGAGAGCTGGACGCCGGGTGATCTGTTTCTGTCGTGAGGCTATGTGAACGCCAGAATAATTTTGTGTAAAACGACTAAATTTCAGTTCCGGTTTATACGGGCCGGGAGGAGAGGAAAAACAGCGGGCATTATGAGGAAAAAGTTTTATGCTGTATGACGAATGGGATGTTCAGGCGGAGGCGGAAAACAGGATCCGAAACCTGATGTGGACGGTCAGCGGGGATTACGCGCTGGATACGAAGCCGGACGTAGAATCCTATGAAAAATCAAAATATGTTTCTTTGTATGACGCGGTGAAACAGGGAGCGTTTGCGCGCTTTTTTGATAAAAATGCGTTTGCGCTTTACCTTGTAAAAAAGGTGTATTGCGGTGCGGACGAGCAGCCGCTGGCAGAGCTGGCGCAGCTCTGTGTGGACGCGGCTTCCTATCCGCGTATTGCTGTGGAGCGTCCGGGAGTGCCGGAGCTTAGAGAAAAAGCGTTTTCTGATCTGCTGGATGACTCGTTCCATCGGATGAGCCAGTCTTTGCCGGGACAGATTAAGATCGCGCTGATCAGGAGCAGCCTGTACGAGCCGGAGCCTTATGCTTCAGACTGCCCTGTGGGAGCGGGGGCAGAAAATGTACGTACGGCATCCAGTGAGGAGCGGAATAATTCCTGTATCGGGGGAAAACGGGTGCGGGAGGCCGTTGCCAGAATTCGGATGCTGGAAGCAAAATCAGGGCGTGGATGCGGCGATCAGGCGGCCGCGGATACGATGGACATCATCCGAACCGTTGATGAGCTTTATAATACCCTGATTGATAAAGGATTTGAGAGGAAGCATGGCGATCTAAAGCAGGTCCTGGACGTGACGCTGGAGGAGCTTCAGGAATATGACTGGAGTGATTTCCTGAAGGAAGAACTCTCTGAGGATGCACTGGACGCGTATTTTAATAAGATGAATCAGGCGGTTACGACGATTCGGGAGGAGCCGGATGAGAAGCCGGAGCCGAAAAAGGCGAAGCGCAAGGTAATCGTGATCGATGAGGAAGCCGCCAGAAAGATGTATTCTTATATCGAACTGAATTTTGGCAGGTCTTATCTGACCGAACAGGAGCAAAAGCAGAAAAACCAGCGTCTCTGTCGGGGAGCGCATGCGGATTGCAGCCTGTATTTTACGGACGGCGTCCTTGAGAATCCGGTTCTTTCCAATGCGCAGTATGTCAATGCGAGACGGCACGCGGAGAAAAACAGGGTTTATTTTCGCAACCATGCGAATATGATGG
>JAJQIE010000248.1 GCA_021199395.1 Lachnospiraceae bacterium
AAAGGTGAACCTGAACACAGCGACCAGAGAGGAGCTGATGACACTGCCGGGGATCGGCGAGTCAAAAGCGGACGCGATCCTTACCTATCGCAGTGAGCACGGCGCATTTGCGAGCATCGAGGAAATTCAGAATATCTCCGGTATTAAGGACGGAGTGTTCTCTAAAATAAAAGACCTTATCACTGTTTAGAGGTTCAGGAAAAGCTCCTGCAATCCATACACAGGTAATTGTTAAACGTTATAATATCGGCGGGTGGATAAGTCCCATCCACATATAGAAGGAGAGCATCATGGCGAAAAAGGTTTTGGTAGTAGATGATGAGAAACTGATCGTAAAGGGCATCCGCTTCAGTCTGGAGCAGGATGATATGGAGGTAGACTGTGCCTACGACGGAGAGGAAGCAGTGAGACTGGCGAAAGAAAACAGATACGATATTATCCTTCTGGATCTGATGCTCCCAAAGCTGGACGGTCTGGAGGTATGCCAGCAGATACGGGAATTTTCGGATGTGCCGATTGTCATGCTGACGGCAAAGGGTGACGACATGGATAAGATTATGGGTCTGGAATACGGCGCTGATGATTATATCACAAAGCCCTTTAACATTCTGGAGGTTAAGGCGAGGCTGAAAGCGATTATCCGGCGGACCTCCCAGAAAAACGCTGCGGAGCCTAAGGGGAAGACCGTCGAGGTGGGGGATCTTGTCCTTGACTGTGACGGGAGAAGGGTCAGCATCGCGGGGAAAGAGGTCAATCTGACGACAAAGGAATTTGACCTGCTTGAACTGCTTGTATTTAATCCGAACAAGGTATACAGCCGTGAGAGCCTTCTGAATACGGTCTGGGGCTATGAATATCCGGGCGATGTGAGAACGGTGGATGTGCATATCCGCCGTCTGCGTGAGAAGATTGAGGCAAATCCGAGCGAACCGAAATACGTACATACGAAGTGGGGAGTGGGTTACTATTTCCAGCATTAAGGACAAAAAGCCAATAGTTAAAAAATATTTCAAAAGTCTTCAGGCGAGGATTTTTCTGTTCTTTATTCTGGTAGGGATGATCCCTGTCCTTGTGATGCGCTATGCGGTTCTGGCAAATTATGTATCCCAGGCTGTCGAACAGAAGGCGCAGCTGCTGGAACGGCAGTGCCAGCAGATCCTTGAGCAGATCGCGGATTCCGAATATATGCATGGGAGCGAATCGGAGCAGGTGGACAAGCTCATAGATCAGATGGCGTCTCTGTATTCCGGCCGGGTGATCCTGGTCAACAGCAATTTTCGCATTATAAAAGATACCTACGATATTGATGAGGACAAGGTGATCATTTCCGAAGAGGTACTGCTCACCTTTCAGGGGACAAATTCTACGAACTATGATGAGGAAAACCAGTTTCTGGAGATGACGATACCGATTACGGATGAGGATGCGGGCGAGACGGATGGTATTATGATCATCAGTGTTCCTACGCTGGATATCGCGAACGGGAAGACGGGGCTGAGTACCACAGTGCTGCAGATGCAGTCGATTCTTTTGCTTTTGATCCTGGGGGTGGCTTTTTACGCTTCCCGGATACTTACGCGCCCATTTGGCCGGATCACGCAGTCTCTGGAGGATGTCGCGGGAGTGAATGATGAGGAGCTGTCGATCCCGGACTATACGGAGACGCAGCTTTTAGCGGAAGCATACAATCGTATGCTGAAGCGTATGAAGGCACAGGAGGATTCGCGCCAGGAATTTGTGTCCAATGTCTCGCATGAGTTGAAGACGCCGATTACTTCTATGAAGGTTCTGGCGGATTCCCTTCTGGCACAGGAGGATGTCCCGGTAGAGCTTTACAAGGAATTTATGGCCGATATTGCGGAGGAGATCGATCGCGAAAACAAGATTATTTCCGACTTGCTCTCTCTGGTAAAGATGGATAAGCGCTCCTCGGACGTCCATATTGAGGAAACGAATATCAATCAGCTGATCGAGCTGGTTCTTAAAAGGCTGCGTCCGATCGCGGCTACGCGGGATATTGAACTGGTTCTTGAAAGCTTCAAGCCTGTTTTCGCGGAGGTGGACGAGACGAAGCTGACGCTTGCCATGTCGAATCTGGTCGAAAATGGGATCAAATATAACAAAGCCGGTGGCTGGGTGCATGTTTCGCTGAATGTGGATACCAGATATTTTTATGTAAAGGTGGAGGATTCCGGAATGGGTATCCCGGAGGAAGCGCAGGAGCATATTTTTGAGCGCTTTTATCGTGTTGACAAATCTCATTCGAGAGAAATCGGCGGTACCGGACTGGGACTGGCGATTACGAGGAGCGCGGTGCTGATGCACCATGGAGCGATCAAGGTATACAGCAAAGAGGGAGAGGGAACGACGTTTACCGTGCGTATTCCGCTGAAGTATGTGCCGTGATGGAGGATCCAGGTGAGTAAAAAGAGAGTTTTTCCGGCTCTGCTTATTCTGCTTACCGTGCTGTTGTCTGTGAATGGCTGTGGCCGGGAGGAAGAGGAGAGCACAAGCTATACAATCTATTATAAAAATTCAGCGGGGACCAGTCTCTATGAGGTCAGCTATGTGCCTTCCGCGGAGACATTTGACGAAATGATGGCGGAGCTGATGGCACAGCTGTCTGAAGTCCCTGCGGATGCTGCTTATGTGAGCGCCCTGCCGTCAACTGTGGCTTATCAGGGATACGAGCGTGGAATAGATGCCCTGCGCGTGGATTTTTCGAGCGAATACTATGATATGGACAATACGACGGAGGTGCTTTTACGCGCAGCTGTTGTAAAGACGATCTGTCAGATACCCGGTGTGACCAGGGTGATGATTACGGTGGATTCCACACAGCTGGTAGACGCGAACGGGGAAGCGGTCGCCGCAATGGACGCGGAGAGCTTTATTGATACGAAGAACGGCGGAATTAATTCCTATCAGACGGCTTCTCTGATCCTGTATTTTCCAAATCAGGATGGGACGATGCTGAAAAAAGAAGTGCGGAATGTACATTATTCAAGTAATATGGTGCTGGAACGGGTGATCGTAGAACAGCTGATTGCCGGCTCAGAGTATTCTAACCGGAAAGCGGTGCTGAATTCGAATACGGAGATTCTGGACATCAATACGAAGGATGGGGTCTGCACGATCAATTTCAGCGAACAGTTTAATACAGCTCCGACTGAAAACACGCCGTCCGCGGAGGCTGCATTGTATGCGATTGTAAATTCAATCTGTGAAACCTCTGACGAGGTCGAGAGTGTGAAGCTTACGGTGGAAGGACTGAGCAATGTCACATTCTGGGACGAGATTGATCTGAGCGGGGTCTTCACGCTGAATCAGGATATTATCGAAACGGAGACATTAGAGTCTGAATCTGAGCTTGCGGGAGCACAGGCTTCTGATTCACTGGTATCAGACGAAGCGATTTCAGAATCAGGAGCAGCTTCGGCGGAAATGTCAGGGTCGGATGGAGCTTCAGAGAATCTGTCAGATCCGAATGAAGCGGCGGATGGCTCAGACGACTCATCAGATGCTGAATCAGGGACAGATGGATCTTCCGCGGACGCGTCGGATGCGAACGATCTGGATTCGGAGTCAGAGATACAGTCTGAAATTCCGGTCGGCAACGATCAGGTTCTTGCGGGAGCCGATTGAGATATGGGTTCCTCGCTGCGTTTGGCGGCAGGAAAGTTCACATGTTGAATATGGAAGGAGTGATGCGATGAGAAAACGGCCGCTGGCTCTGCTGTGCGTAGCGGTCGCGGTATTTCTGGTTCTGGCGGGAACAGGACGTCACGCTAAGAGAAACGATATGCTTCTGGAAGTACAGGAATATCTGACAAATACAGCAGAGACGGATAATACGCTGACTCTTGAGGGAGATGTGGCGGAGGTTTGCGCGGTATCTGAAGGCATACGCCTTTCTGTAAATCGAATTTCTATTTTTACCAAAGACAGTTCACAGATTATTCTATCTTCTGATTTAAAACTCATTCTGACAATCGATACAGATAAATTTTTACCCGGCGATACGATTCGCATTACGGGGAACTATAAACCCTTCGCGGAGGCCGGGAATCCCGGTCAGTTTGATCTGCGGGAGTATTATTTTTCTCTGGATACGGTGGGACGGCTTACTGATCCGAAAGTAACTCTGCTTGAGGAGGGCGGGCGCAGTGTTTCCCGTGTGCTTGCGCGGCTTCGACGTACCCTGCGTGGTTCTTATCTTAGGATTCTGGATGAAAAAGCGGCGCACACGGTCTCTGCGATCAGCCTCGGCGAAAAAAGCTTTATGGAACAGGAATGGAAACAGCTCTATCAGGAAGGCGGAATTGCGCATATTATTTCAATCAGCGGGCTGCATATCAGTCTGATCGGGATGTGCATCTACCGTTTGCTTCGCAGGATCGGGTTCCCGTTTTTTGCTGCTGCGCTGCCATCCGCGGCGGTTGTGGTACTTTATGCCATGATGTCAGGCTTCAGCGTTTCGGCCATGCGCGCAGGCATTATGTTTGTGATCTGGCTTGGCGCGCAGATAGCAGGCCGGAAATCTGATATGCTGACCTCGGTAGCGGTTGCCGCTGTGGTGATTCTGGCGGAGGATGCCAGTGCGGTTTGCAGATCCTCCTTTCTTCTGTCTTTTGGAGCGATATTGTCAATTGCATTGCTTGCGCCCCGCCTGCAGGCGGCGAATCCATTTTGCAAAGACGGATGGAAACGGGAACGCCCCCTCGCTGCGCTTGATGACAGGACGGTTCGTCCATTGAAATCCGCTTCGCGAAGGACGAACCGAATAATCAGATTGGGGGAGAAGCTTTGGAATAGCATATGCGGAGGCCTGTCTATCTGGCTCGGTTCCCTGCCGGTGACACTCTGGTTTTTTTATCAGACGTCGCCCTGGAGTATTCTTGTAAATCTTGCCGTAATACCTTTGATGTCCGCTCTGATGGCGTCTGCCCTGATCTCCTGCCTGGTGGGGCTGATCAGCGTTCCGGCAGGCATTTTTCTTTCAGCTCCGGTGTATTATCTGCTCGGATTGTTCGAATGGCTTTGCACATTGGAACGTCGGCTTCCATGCGCGGTCTGGATTGCGGGGCGCCCGGCGATCTGGAAAATCGCGGCATATTATGGCCTGCTGGCCGGGGCGGTCGCGGTATCTGCTGCAATCCGCAAAAAAAGTTTGGGAGATTGCAAAAAAAGTCTGGGAGATTGCAAAAAAAGCCTGTGTAACCGTGATAAAAATGGTTTGCATGACTGTGATAAAAAGAGCCTGTGGTATCTTGCAATCGCGTGCAGCGTTTTTCTCATGGCGTTTCACCCGCGGGCTGGTTTGACGATCTCCTGCCTGGATGTCGGACAGGGAGATGGCACATTGATTCAGTTTTCCGATGGAACTGTCTGTATGATCGACGGAGGCAGCTCTTCCGTGAGCGACCTTTGGGAATACCGGATCAGTCAGAC
>JAJQIE010000154.1 GCA_021199395.1 Lachnospiraceae bacterium
GACACATATTCCCCATATTGATAAAGATAGCGCAGATCCCCCAGATCCGAATCCATAATAATCCGAACCGCAAAGTCCAGCTCCGGATCTACCGCTTCCCGCACACGGCGTGTCACAAAAATTTCACTGTAATCACTTTCAAACCAGTAAACAATCTGCTGCAGCTCACGATAAGATGGCAGCTCCTCGTCCTCAAAACGATTATAGACTTCAATAAACAGCTCCAGCAGGATCACCTGCTCCTCAAGCCTCTGCTCATACGCGTACACAATCATTCCCCTGAGCTCCGTGTACAAAAAGCTCAGGATTCGGCCATATTCCTCACCAAGCATCCTTACCGCGTATTCCGGATTTCCATAGCTTTTCTCATAGTGTTCAGGCAGAATATCACGGTACAGACTCTCATTCCACTCCTGGCATACCTCCAGGCTGTCCATATTGCCTCCCGTCATACGGGTTCTCCCGGCGTCCACTCTCGCTTTCAATTCCTCCATCTGAAGCAGAAACCTTGCCATATGTCTGAAATAATCAGAAAAAGGAGCCGGTACTGTCTTTTCCGTACCGATCTCCCGTATCCGCGCAGTGGAAAGCCCGTACCGCTCCCTCAGAAACTCTGTTCTCTCATCCTCCATGCTTACGCCTCCATTCTTGCGTATCCATTCCTGAAAAGTCCTTCTTCCATATCCATCGACACTGTCACATCATACTTACCAGTCCCGCGCACACCACGAAAAACCATCCCACAATCGCCACCGTGCTCACAATCGTACCAAACCTGCTGCAAAAATAAGATTTGCAGTCGTCCTGAAAGCTTACGAACCCATAGCGCAGTCCAAGGATTGCCATGATGATCCCGGTCAGTCCGCAGGCGCCGATCCAGGCACCCGCGCTCCCCTTCATCCGATACGAAACCAGAAGGAGCAGCAAAAATATGGCGACACTGATCCAGCCCAGCGCCACAGAAGCGATACCATTTGCGGAATATTTTCTGTCTATAAAAGAATACACTTTTCTATTTGCCATCCTGACCCTCCTGTCTGCCCGCTCCCTGCGTGCCCGTCCGCGCTCCCTGACGCATTTCAATGCCCAGATAGCATTTATCTGACAGCCAAAATAACAGATATCCCAGCAGACCGCCAAGCGTATTTAAAATCATATCGTCCACATCAAAGCAGCCCACATGAAAAATCAGCTGAGACACCTCTACTAGCGCGCTGATCTCAAAGCTCAGAAGCGATATACGCCATGCCTTTCTCGTACCGCGAGCCATAAGCGGCACAAGCGCTCCAAATGGCATAAACCCGATCACATTCCCGACAAGATTCGTAAGCACCGCCCGCGTCCCAAGCACGTTCCTGTATCGAATATACCGGGCAATCTCCCGGAACGGGCAGATATTGCAGTCATATTCTCCTGCTCCACCGTGTCCGAAATTTTCAGAAAGGAACAGAAAATAGATAAGACCGGCCATATACAGGATAAACAGGCAGGTTCCCACTATCTTTACAGTTGTTCTAAACGATCTGTTCATCAAAGCCCCAGTCCGGTTCCGGCTCTCCAGAGTCTGACCGCATTCAGAATCATGAGCACTCCGCTCACCACTCCCATCACAAGCACAATAATGCCAAGAACCAGATTCCACACGCCGGCCTTTGTTGTCTCTCGAATTATTCTCTCATTCATGTTTCATCCCTCCTAAGAGACTTTATTTATCGCACTATTTTACACCATATTCTCTATAATATTCGTCAATCGCGTTTTTTATCCTGTCGTTGATCACAATCCTGCCTTTATACTCCCGATTATACAGATATTCTACTACCTCCGCCATCGTAACAATCGCCGTCGTCTTCAGCCCATAGCTGTCCTCGATCTCCTGCAGTGCGCTTTTTTCGCCCCTGCCGCGCTCCATGCGATCCACAGAAACCACCAGGCCGAGTACATTCACATCGCCCTGCGCACGGACAATCGGAAGCGTCTCCTGAATCGAAGTGCCGGCAGTCGTCACATCCTCGATAATCACTACGCGATCCCCATCGCAGATCGGACTGCCAAGCAGGATCCCCTTATCTCCGTGATCCTTGACCTCCTTGCGGTTGGAGCAGTAGCGAATGTCCTTCCCATATCTCTCACTGACAGCCATTGTCGCAGCCACCGTCAGCGGAATGCCTTTGTACGCCGGGCCAAACAGTACGTCAAAATCCAGCCCGAACTTTTCCTGAATTGCCTGCGCATAATACCCACCAAGCCTGCGCAGCTGTGCACCCGTCCGGTAAAACCCGGTATTTACAAAAAACGGCGTCTTACGCCCGCTCTTTGTCACAAAGTCTCCAAAGCGAAGCACCTCGCAGTCTACCATAAACTCAATGAATTCCTGTTTGTATGTCTCCATAATCCTGTATTCTCCTTAATTTACCATATGAAAGCTTTTATAGTGAACGACAAAATTCAATTGTTCTTTCAGTAAAGGCATTGTTGCACCCCCATCCCTTAATGGTGCCAGTATAACATAAAGATGCAGACACTTCCATACCTTTTTTAATTCGGCTTCTAAAGATGCTATTACCTGACAGCTGTTTCTGATTATACTTCTAACACATGATATATGCCAGAAAAAATAAGCTAACATACCACCCTTCTTCTGCTATAAACGCAAAAAGGGCATATCAGATATGCTCTGATATACCCTTTCTCAAATTAACAGGATGACACCTGCCTTTTCGGTAAAAGCTTCAAATAAATGTCAAAAAAGCGCACCCTCTACCTGTATCTGTTCACGATTTCTTTCATCTGCGGCAGCTTTTTTTCCATATCGGCCACCAGGCAAAACTGCGTGCGCGCCCGGTCGAGGTTCTGTCCCTCCCGATGAATTTTAAAGTAGTGATCCCCTTCCAGATAGTCTGTCAGGAAACGGATCCCACACTCAAAGGTCATCAGGATCGCCCCCATCGGAAGCAGGTCGAGCTCTGCGTCCGTGAGCGCGCCGCCGCAGCCTTCGATAAATCCCTTCACATATATCTCATAGAGATGCAGGCTGCAGGACACTTTTTCGAGATCGCGCTCATCCTCCGCCGCGGTGCTCGCGCCAAAACGGATGGAATCGCCAAAATCATAGAGGGAGAGTCCCGGCATGACAGTATCCAGATCAATCACGCAAATCGCTTTCCCGGTCTCATTATCAATCATAATGTTGTTGAGCTTCGTATCATTGTGCGTCACACGAAGTGGAAGAAGCCCCGCATCAAGCTTATCTGACAAAACATGCGTAAGATCGCGGCGTTCCCTGACAAACCTAAGCTCCTCCGGAATCCCGGCGGCGCGGCCGCAGGCGTCCATCTCCAGCGCAGCCTCAAATTTACGGAAGCGGTCAGGGGTATTGTGAAAATTTTCAATCGTCTCATGCAGCGTACTCGCCGGATAGTCCGCAAGCAGCCGCTGAAAATTGCCGAACACTACCGCGCTCTGGTAAAAGTCCTCGTCTTTTTCTACCAGATCATAGGTAGTAGCATTCTCTATAAATAAGTACGCCCTCCAGTATTCGCCTTCCGGGTCAACATAGCAGATGCTTCCGTCATGCGTATGAACCAGATTCAGCGTCTCTCGGCTGACATCACCCCCGTTTTCCAGAATTTTCTTTTTCAGCCATTCAGTAACTCCGCTTACATTTTCCATTACCTCTTCCGGCCTTGGAAAAACATTCCGGTTCAATTTCTGGAGAATATAATGCTTTTGGGCGGTACTCTGCTCCGGAATTCCCTGCTTCCTGGCACCCTGACCCTGAGGCTCCTGTTTTTCCTCTCCCGTCCTGCGGCAGGTCAGACGGTAGGTATCGTTGATGTGCCCATTGCCAAAAGGAACGCATTCGACAACCTCACCGTCAAAAATAAAATGACTGGCTATTGCATATAGCTTCTTTTGCTCCACTTATCTGTCCTCCCACAAATTCCTGGGATAAATGCCTTCTTCTTTCATGCGCTGAATCGCTGCCATCAGGATGGGCTTGTCTTCCCTGTAGGTCACACCATACCATTTATCCGGAGATTTCATCACCTTTACGGTGGCTTTTTTCTCAGTCAGAAGCTCATCCACGACAAAAGGAAGAAAATATTCGCACTTCATCGGATTTTTTTGCAGATTATCTTCGAGAAATGTACGGAATCTCTCATTCAGACGGGTGAGTATATCCGCGGAAAATCCCCACATATTAAGCGAAACCGTACAGTCCGGGGGAAGCTCTGTCCACGTCTCTCCTCCATCCTCAGTAAAGGCGATCCCGTCGCCGTGCCGTTCGATACAGGTGCGCTCTGTAATTTTCGCAAGACAGCCGTTCTCATCCGTCTCGCAGACGCCGCGCGCTACCGAGCCGTTTTCGGTAAGCGTATTGTCCAGCCGATAGCCGACCATCATATACTGAGATACCGTGTCTTCCTCCGCAGCATCCTGCGTGAGAAAATCATAAGCGAGTGCAAACGCATGACGCCCGTAATAATCGTCCGCGTTAATCACCGCCATCGGTCCATCCACCTCACCAATACAGCTAAGCACCGCATGTCCGGTTCCCCACGGTTTTACCCGGCCCTCCGGCACCTGAAATCCTTCCGGAAGATTCTGCATCTCCTGATGGACATACGCTACCTCAATATATCTGCTCAGACGATCCCCTATCACAGCGCGAAAGTCTGCCTCTATCTCTTTTTTGATAATAAAAACCACCTTTTCAAACCCGGCACGGACAGCGTCATATACAGAAAAATCTATAATGATATGCCCTTCCTGATCGACCGGATCAATCTGCTTTAATCCACCATAGCGGCTTCCCATACCAGCCGCCATCACCACTAAAACAGGCTTTTTCATATCCAGCTTCTTCCCTTCTCTTTTTTGTCGTTCACGATAAAAGCATTTTCTTACACAAACTGGCAGACGATTGCAGGCAGATTGCAGCGCAATACTCTCCAAACCGGTATTCCCGGAAGTCATACTGCGCCTGATCGAGCCGCTGCCTGACCGTAACCGCATCGTTTCGTCGATATCGCTCCGCCTCATCGCCGTTCATCCGTTCCCGTGCAACAGGCGGCTCCCCTGGCCTGCCGGACTCGCGTTCCGCAGATTCTGTGATGAAAAAGCAAAACGAATCCAGCGGAAGACGCAGCCCCCATCCGGTAGCCTTTAAAAAGCTTTCCTTTAATGTCCATAACCGGTAAAACCGTTCTTTTCGCTCCGGCTCATCCTTCGCCCGCGCCATCCACGCGTACTCCTCCGGACAGAAAAAACGTCTGGCAAGCTTTTCATTTGCCTGCTTTTTTAATTCAATGTCACACCCGATCTCTGTATCCGCAAAGACCGCCATCGCCATCTCCCCGGAATGAGAAAGACTGAAATGAATCTCAGGAAAATCCGGGAAAAAGGGCTTCCCATGCTCTCCCTGACTCACGCGTA
>JAJQIE010000253.1 GCA_021199395.1 Lachnospiraceae bacterium
GCGGATTCCGGACTTTCACCGGTTAGAAACGTGCGCCGCCAGGCGCACCGTTTTAAAAACCCGGTCAGGACGACCGGGTTTCTCCTTATATATAGGAAAGCTCTCTGAACTTCCCTATATATAAATTATGCGCATATTATGATTCAAGCGGTAAAAGGGTATGATACTGCGGATTGTTCCGCACTTCGCGCTCCCGCCTGTATCCAGTCATTCTTCTTCCTGTCCCGCTTCAGGTGAAATGAATTCATCTGCATAAGTATCCTCCTTGGCATCTTCTGTGACGACAGCTTCATCAGCCAATGCCTCATTCGAATACATCTGATCTTCCTCCGGTTCACCGTCTTCGGTCAGTTCATTAAAGCTCAGCTCCTGCGATTCATCGATCGGCATATCTCCCGTCTCATCATATTCGTCAAGAAGCATCTGCTCGTATTCGTAATCATCTGTACCCGATGTGTCGATCGCCACATTGCGGTATCGTTTCATGCCGGTTCCAGCCGGAATCAGCTTACCGATAATCACGTTCTCTTTCAGACCGATCAGCGGATCTACTTTGCCTTTTATCGCGGCTTCTGTCAGCACCTTTGTCGTTTCCTGGAATGACGCAGCCGACAGGAACGAGTTCGTAGCAAGAGACGCTTTGGTAATACCAAGCATGATACGCTTGCCCTCCGCCGGCTCCTTGCCCTCCGCAAGCATCTGGGCATTCTTATCTTCATATTCAAGAATATCCACAAGGCTGCCCGGCAGAAAATCTGTATCGCCGTTGTTCTCAATACGAATCTTCTTCAGCATCTGGCGCACAATAACCTCGATATGCTTGTCATTAATCTCCACTCCCTGGAGCCTGTATACACGCTGTACCTCACGGAGCATATAATCCTGCACCGCGTCCACACCCTTGATCTTCAGAATATCATGCGGATTGACACTTCCCTCTGTCAGCTCATCGCCGGCCTGCAGATACGTTCCGTCCACCGGTTTGATCCTCGAACCATAAGGAATCAGATACGTCTTGGATTCTCCTGTCTCATCGTTCGTCACGACGATCTCGCGCTTTTTCTTTGTATCACGCAGAGAAGCCATGCCTGCAATCTCAGTAATGATAGCAAGTCCCTTTGGCTTCCTGGCCTCAAAAAGCTCCTCGACACGCGGAAGACCCTGTGTGATATCGCCGCCTGCCACGCCGCCGGTATGGAAGGTACGCATAGTAAGCTGTGTACCCGGTTCACCGATCGACTGTGCCGCAATGATACCGACGGACTCGCCAACCTGAACCGGTTCGCCGGTCGCCATGTTCGCGCCATAGCACTTGGAGCAGATACCAATATGGGAACGGCATGTCAGTATGGAGCGGATCTTTATCTTTTCAAACGGCTTGCCATCCGCGTCTACGCCCTCCTTCATAATACGGGCCGCACGCTTTGGCGTGATCATATGGTTTGCCTTTACAATGACCTCTCCATCTTTGTCACAGATATCCTCACAGGAGAACCGCCCTGTAATACGCTCCTGAATGTTCTCAATTTCCTCTTTTCCATCCGAAAACGTGCTTACATACATGCCCGGAATCTCATCGCAGCCCTCGCTGCAGTCTGTCTCACGGACAATCAGATCCTGGGAAACATCCACCAGACGTCTGGTCAGATAACCGGAATCCGCTGTACGCAGCGCCGTATCGGAAAGTCCCTTGCGGGCACCATGCGCCGACATGAAATATTCCAGTACATCCAGCCCCTCACGGAAATTTGACTTGATCGGGAGCTCGATCGTATGTCCGGTCGTATCCGCCATCAGTCCACGCATACCCGCAAGCTGCTTGATCTGCTTATTCGAACCACGCGCACCGGAATCAGCCATCATGAAGATATTGTTGTATTTATCAAGCCCGTCGAGCAGCGCTTTTGTCAGGACATCGTCCGTATCCTTCCAGGTCTCCACGACCTCCTTATAGCGCTCTTCATCTGTGATCAAGCCGCGCCTGTAGTTTTTCGTAATCCTGTCGACCGTATCCTGCGCCTGTGCGATCAGCTGCGGCTTCTGCGGCGGCACTGTCATATCTGAAATAGATACTGTCATCGCAGCTCTGGTGGAATATTTATATCCCATAGCCTTGATATCATCCAGCACCTCCGCGGTTCTTGTCGAGCCATGCGTATTAATGACTTTCTCAAGAATCTGCTTCAGGCCTTTTTTATTTACAAGGAAATCAACCTCCAGCTTCAGCTCATTTCCCGGAACAGAGCGATCTACAAATCCCAGATCCTGCGGGAGTATTTCGTTAAACAGGAAACGTCCCAGCGTAGATTCTACATTTTCAACCAGCACGCTGCCATCCGGCATCTTTTTCGTCATGCGGACTTTTATCTTAGATTGCAGCGTAATATCCTTATTCTCATAGGCAAGAATTGCCTCCGCAACGCTCTTGAAATATTTTCCTTCGCCAAGTACCCCCGGCCTCTCCTGCGTCAGATAGTAGATCCCCAGTACCATATCCTGTGAGGGAACCGCTACCGGACCGCCATCGGAAGGCTTCAGAAGGTTGTTCGGGGAGAGCAGCAGGAAACGACACTCCGCCTGCGCTTCTACCGACAGCGGAAGGTGAACCGCCATCTGGTCGCCGTCGAAATCCGCATTGAACGCGGTACACACCAGCGGATGCAGCTTGATCGCCTTGCCCTCGACAAGAATCGGTTCAAATGCCTGGATACCCAGTCGATGCAGAGTAGGGGCGCGGTTCAGCATAACCGGATGCTCCTTAATGACCTCCTCCAGAACATCCCATACCTCCGGCTGCAGGCGTTCTACCATCTTCTTTGCATTCTTTATATTATGGGAAGTGCCATTTTCTACCAGTTCTTTCATTACAAATGGTTTGAACAGCTCAATCGCCATCTCTTTTGGCAGACCGCACTGATAAATCTTCAGCTCAGGCCCCACCACGATAACCGAACGCCCGGAATAATCCACACGCTTGCCGAGCAGGTTCTGGCGGAATCGTCCTGACTTAACCTTGAGCATGTCGGAGAGAGACTTCAGCGCACGGTTGCCCGGTCCGGTGACAGGACGGCCACGCCGTCCGTTATCGATCAGGGCATCCACAGCCTCCTGAAGCATACGCTTTTCATTGCGGACAATGATATCCGGAGCGCCAAGCTCCAGCAGTCTCTTCAGACGATTGTTGCGGTTGATGATCCGACGGTACAGATCATTCAGGTCAGAGGTAGCAAAACGACCGCCGTCGAGCTGCACCATCGGACGCAGATCCGGAGGGATGACCGGAATCACAGTCATCACCATCCATTCCGGACGGTTCCCGGATTCACGGAAAGCCTCCACGACCTCCAGACGCTTGATAATTCTCGCACGCTTCTGGCCGGTAGAATCCTTGAGCGCGTTCTTCAGCTCCTCGGATTCTTTTTCGACATCGATCGCTTCCAGAAGCTCTTTGACCGCCTCCGCGCCCATCCCGGCACGGAACTTGTGTCCCCACTTGTCTACAGCTTCCTGATATTCGCGCTCAGTCAGCACCTGCTTGTAGTGCAGATCTGTCTCACCGCCATCCAGAACAATATAATTGGCAAAATACAGAATCTTCTCAAGAACACGCGGAGAAATATCAAGTATCAGACCCATTCTGGACGGTATACCCTTGAAGTACCAGATATGAGATACCGGAGCCGCAAGCTCAATATGCCCCATACGTTCACGACGAACCGCTGATTTTGTAACCTCGACACCACAGCGGTCGCATACAACGCCCTTGTAACGGATTTTCTTATACTTTCCGCAATGACATTCCCAGTCTTTGCTTGGTCCAAAAATGCGCTCACAGAAAAGTCCATCCTTCTCTGGCTTCAGTGTCCTGTAATTGATTGTTTCCGGCTTTTTGACCTCTCCATGAGACCACTCCCGGATTTTATCAGGAGAAGCCAGACCGATCTTGATGGCATCAAACGTCATCGGCTGATACACTTCATTGTTTATTGTCTCTGGCATTGATGGTACTCCTTTCACATGTTACACTTTACTCTTCTTCAAAAGCTTCATCTATTTCCGTATAAGAGTCAATACTGCTGTCATTACCGCTTTCTTCCTCGACAGATACCAGCTCCTCGCCTGCAAACTCCTGACGGCTGAATCCGTACTCGCCTAATGGCTCTTCTTCTTTATTATATCTGCGGTCATCCCCCATTACAGCGCGAAAATCAGTCTCGCCGTAATCAGAGGTTTCCATAATCTCGACCTCTGTATTGTCATCCTTCAGCACGCGGACATCCAGACCGAGAGACTGCAGCTCCTTGAGAAGCACCTTAAAGGATTCCGGAATACCCGGCTCAGGGATATTCTCGCCTTTAATAATTGCTTCGTACGTCTTTACACGGCCTACCACATCATCCGACTTCACCGTCAGGATCTCCTGCAAAGTGTAAGACGCTCCGTATGCTTCCAGAGCCCACACCTCCATCTCTCCAAAACGCTGTCCGCCAAACTGAGCCTTTCCGCCCAACGGCTGCTGCGTTACAAGAGAGTAAGGGCCGGTAGAGCGTGCGTGGATCTTATCATCTACCAGATGATGCAGCTTCAGATAATGCATATGGCCGATCGTGGTCGGCGCGTCAAAATACTCGCCGGTACGTCCGTCGCGCAGTAGTACCTTCCCATCCCTGGAAATAGGCACACCCTTCCACAGCGCCCTGTGATCCCGGTTTTCATACAGGTAATCCAACACCTCCGGAAGCAGCTCTTCGCCGTGCTTCTCCTTAAACTCATCCCACTCCAGATTCACATAATCATTCGCAAGCTCCATAGTATCCATAATGTCATTTTCATTCGCACCGTCAAATACAGGAGTGGAAACATTAAATACAAGCGACTTCGCGGCAAGACTCAGATGAATCTCCAGCACCTGCCCGATATTCATACGGGACGGCACGCCCAGCGGGTTCAGCACGATATCCAGAGGTCGGCCATTCGGGAGGAACGGCATATCCTCAACCGGAAGCACGCGGGAAACCACACCCTTATTGCCATGGCGACCGGCCATCTTATCCCCGACAGATATCTTTCTCTTCTGTGCGATATAAATGCGGACTGCCTGATTCACTCCGGGAGAAATCTCATCGCCATTCTCACGGGTAAATACCTTGGCGTCTACAACAATACCGTATTCCCCGTGCGGCACCTTCAGAGAGGTATCTCTTACCTCACGGGCTTTCTCGCCAAAGATAGCGCGGAGCAGACGTTCCTCGGCGGTCAGCTCTGTCTCTCCCTTTGGCGTCACCTTGCCGACCAGGATATCTCCGGCACGCACCTCAGCGCCAATCCGGATGATACCTCTCTCGTCCAGATCCTTCAGAGCGTCATCGCCGACGCCCGGCACATCACGGGTAATTTCCTCCGGTCCAAGCTTCGTGTCGCGCGCCTCCGCCTCATATT
>JAJQIE010000060.1 GCA_021199395.1 Lachnospiraceae bacterium
TGGGATCTTAGCTCAGCTGGGAGAGCATCTGCCTTACAAGCAGAGGGTCACAGGTTCGAGCCCTGTAGGTCCCATAGAAAAAATTTAATATGGCGGAATAGCTCAGCTGGCTAGAGCACACGGTTCATACCCGTGGTGTCGAGAGTTCAAGTCTCCCTTCCGCTACTGACAGTTGCCGGGAATCCAGTATTTATGCGGGTTCCCGGCGTTTCATTTTGTCGACTTTGGCTATGTAGTCAGCCATGTAGTCAATCAGGAATCATTACTGATTTACTTGCTGGTAGGTGATACGGGTAGTGGGAAGACAGTATACCTTTGAAAATAAAACAGCTTTCATATATAGAATTTGACCGGAGGCTTTTTCGTCCTCCGGTCTTTCTGTTAAGCGTTTATTGACTTTTTGATTTCCTGCAATTCCTCCGGGGAGACTTCTGTGACGGAGATGATTTCCGCATCCGAGAGAAGCCCTTTCCGGAGCAACACTTTTACGATTTGTGTTTTCTCTTCCCGTTTGCCTTCCTGCAAACCTTCTTTCCTGCCTTCCAGCAATCTTTCTTGTCTGCCTAACTCTCTGTTTTCCAGATCACGCATATACAATGTCATATACTCTCGCATCCAATCCTCGTTTTTTCGTGCGGTATTTACTTTGTCTTCCAGCTTCCTGACAAAACTGTCATCGCTGGTTGTTCCTCCTACGTATTTCAGAAAAGCCTTTGTTTCCTCTGACAAAGCTCCGATCGTTCCGTATGTGTTGAAATCCAAAGCTAACGAAGAGAAATTGAGGGTCACAAAAGTAAACCAATTCTATGATTTGGTTGACAATGCATTCTTTCTATGATAAAGTACATTCGGCGTATGGATGACGGATGAAAAGGACATGGTCTGTCCGGGAAAACGCTGAGAAGGGAAAGAGGAGGACGCTTATGGGTACAGTTACAAAGACAGAAACGTGTCAGACTGGGATGAAGACGGTTGATATGGTGTATATTGCAATTTTTGCGGCGTTGATGGCTGTGTGTTCATGGATTTCGATTCCGACAACCGTGCCGTTTACTTTGCAGACATTTGGCGTTTTTATGGCGGTTGGTATATTGGGTGGTAAAAGAGGAACGCTGGCGGTTCTGGTTTATATTTTGCTGGGAGCGATAGGGCTTCCTGTATTTGCGGGCTTTTCCGGAGGAATTGGCACTCTGCTCGGCACCAGCGGGGGCTATATTATAGGATTTTTGTTTTCCGCGCTTACGATGTGGCTCATTGAAAAGACGCTTGGAAGGAGCGCGTTTGTGCAGATTTTCTCTATGCTGATTGGCCTGGCGGTATGCTATGCTTTTGGTACTGCGTGGTTTATGGCTGTATACACGAGCAGGTCGGGAGCTGTAGGCCTGGCCACAGTTCTGGGATGGTGTGTTTTTCCGTTTATTATTCCGGATCTGTTGAAAACTGCGCTTGCTTTTGTCCTTTCAAACCGGCTTAGAAGATTTTTGATTTCCTGATAAAGGAAACGGCTAATGTCGTTTCCTATAACTCAAAATACGGCTTCACCCCCATGAGAGCGATAGCTTCCCATGGGGGTTTTTGCTACGTTACAGGTCACACCTTGACCAAATTTACGCTATTTCTGTCTCTACATGTGTGACCTGCAACGGCATCCGGCCATTTAAAATCGCTTCGCGATGGGCCGGATGCCCGAACGCTCTATGTCTTCGCCCATGCCACGCAGCAAGTGCGTGGCATGGGCGTGAACAGTAACTTTGCTACAGAATCCGCCGGCTGACTCTGTCTGACATTACTTGTAAAAAAAAACTGAATGTGGTATCATGGTTTCGCTTTAGAATGTATAGTCACAGGAACGGAGGAAATTATGGCTTACCAATTTGACGGCAGAATCCGGTTCAGCGAGGTGGGGCAGGACAGAAAACTGACGATGGTTTCTCTGGTGGATTATTTTCAGGACTGTTCGACTTTTCAATCCGAGGCGTGTGGGAACGGAATTGATTTTCTGGAGGAACGGGGATGTGTCTGGATGATTCTGTTCTGGCAGATTGATCTTCTGCGCAGGCCGACGCTTGGCGAGAGGGTGATTTCAAGGACGTGGCCGTACGGCTTTCAGGCATTTTATGGCTATCGAAATTTTGTTTTGCTGGATGAGCATGAAAATGATCTGGCTAAGGCAAACAGTGTCTGGGCGCTGATTGATTTGAAAACAGGGCGTCCGACCAGAGTAGCGCAGGAGATTGTCAGCGGTTATGAGATTGAGCCAAAGCTGGATATGGAGTATCAGCCGAGAAAGATTCAGCTGAATGGCGAGGGCGTGCGGATGGAGCCGATTTCGGTTGGGAAGCAGCATCTGGATACGAACCATCATGTGAACAATGGGCAGTATATTTATATGGCGGAGGAATATCTTCCAGAAGGATTCGAGACTGGACGTCTGTGTGTAGAGTATCGGCATCAGGCGCGTTTGCATGACAGAATTGTGCCTTATGTGTACCGGGAGGAAAATGCGGTGACGGTAAGCCTCTGCGATGAGGCGGGGAATCCGTATGCAATTGTGAGAAATGAGGGCTTATATGCTTCGAACGGGTGAAAAACAGGAATTAACGGTTGTAAAGGAAGTCGATTTTGGCATTTACCTGGCGGAAAAACTGCCGGAGAGCAATAAAGAATCGCAGGAGAAGGTGCTTCTTCCAAAGAAGGAGGTTCCGGAGGGAACAAAAAAAGGCGATCGGATGCAGGTGTTCTTATATCGGGATTCTATGGACCGCATCATTGCAACGCGAAGAGAGCCTCTGCTGACGGCAGGGAAGTTCGCAGTATTGAAGGTGAAGGAGGTTTCTTCGATTGGAGCTTTTCTGGATTGGGGACTGGAAAAGGATCTGCTCCTGCCGTATCATGAGCAGACGGCAAAGGTGCATGCCGGGGATGAATGTCTGGTGGCGCTGTATGTGGACAGAAGCGATCGGCTCTGTGCGACGATGCGGGTATATCCGTATCTTTACCACAATTCGCCATACCGGATTAATGACGATGTCAGCGGCAGGGTATACGAGCTGAGTAATAATTTTGGTACTTTTGTGGCTGTAGATGATAAATATTCGGGATTGATCCCGCGCCGCGAGGGAGCGACCGGACTGAAGGTCGGAGATCGGATACGCGCGCGTGTGACCGGCGTAAAAGAGGATGGTAAGCTGGATCTCAGTATTCGTGAGAAGGCATACCTGCAGATGGATGAGGACGCTGAGATGGTGATGAGCGTTATTGAAGAGTATGCGGGGGTGCTGCCGTTTGATGACCGGGTAGACCCGGAGATTATCCGGCGCGAATTTGGCCTGAGCAAAAACGCGTTCAAGCGGGCAGTCGGCCGACTGATGAAGCAGGGCAGGGCGGAGATTCGCGACCACAGGATTTATAAGCTGGAAGCGCAGCCGAATGCGAAGCCGGATACGAGGCCAGACAGGAAATCGAACGCGAAGCCGGATACGAGGCCAGACAGGAAACCGAATGCGAAGCCGGATACGAGGCCGGGCAGGAAACCGAACGCGAGGCCGGATACGAAGCGGAATAAAAAACCGAATGTGAGCCCGGATGTGAAACCAGGAACAGTAAAACAGATTCACAGCAGATGACGGTCACGGAAAAGCAAAATATTCAGAAATGTTACAGGTATTTGCAGGGATGAAAGATATTTCAGAAACGAAAGGAGAACAGTATTATGAAAAATGCGGTCAGCACTGACAGGGCGCCGGCGGCGATTGGCCCGTATTCACAGGCGATTGAGACAGACGGCATGGTATTTACGTCCGGGGTAATACCGGTGGTTCCGGCGACCGGTGAGATACCGGAGGGGGTAGAAGCACAGGCAGAGCAGGTGTTTACGAACCTTGCGGCATTGCTTGAAGCGTCCGGGACAGGGATGGAGCAGGTGATCAAGACGACTGTGTTTATCAAAGAGATGGATGATTTTGGAAAAATTAATGAGATTTACGCGAAGCATTTTACGGGAGTCTTCCCCGCGCGTTCCTGCGTGGAGGTGGCCAGGCTGCCAAAGGATGTGCTTCTTGAGGTTGAGGCAGTTGCGGTGAAATAATACGGGCTGCGTTTTATGATGAGCGAATAATAAGCGGATAATCAGGGAAAGAAAAGGAGCGCGCCTTGAATTTTACACATTTGCACGTTCACACGGAATATAGCCTTCTGGACGGTTCTAATAAAATAACTGAATATGTGCAGCAGGTGAAAAACCTTGGGATGGACAGCGCGGCAATCACGGATCATGGCGTGATGTATGGCGTGATTGATTTTTACCGTGCTGCAAAGGCGGCTGGGATCAATCCTGTTCTGGGCTGTGAAGTGTATGTGGCTCCCGGCTCGCGCTTTGACAGAGAACTGGGAGATTCGGAGGATCGCTATCATCATCTGGTTTTGCTGGCGGAAAACAATATCGGCTATCAGAACCTGATGAAGATTGTCTCCAAAGGATTTGTAGAAGGCTTTTACTATAAGCCGCGTGTGGATATGGAGGTTTTGCGCAGGTATCACGAGGGCATTATCGCGCTCAGCGCATGTCTGGCGGGGGCGGTGGCGCGTCTGCTGCAGCGCGGAATGTATGAGGAAGCGAAGCAGGCAGCCCTGCAGCATCTGGGAATTTTTGGAGAGGGAAACTATTTCCTGGAGCTGCAGGATCATGGGATCCCGGCGCAGAAACTGGTGAACCAGCAGCTTGTGCGGATGAGCAGAGAGACTGGTATTCCACTTGTGGCGACAAACGACGTCCATTATACGTATGAGGGAGATGCGGCGTCTCACGACGTGCTGCTCTGCCTGCAGACGGGGAAAAAGCTTTCTGATGAGAACCGTATGCGCTATGAGGGCGGGCAGTATTTTGTGAAATCCCCAGAGCAGATGGCGGAGCTGTTTCCCTACGCGCCGGAAGCGCTGGAGAACACGCACAGGATTGCGGAACGCTGTCATGTGGAGATTGAATTTGGCGTGACGAAGCTCCCGAAATTTGACGTGCCACAGCCTTACACATCCTGGGAATACCTGAATAAGCTCTGTTCGGACGGCCTTAAACAACGGTACGGCGACAGGGCTGAAGAGATTCGACCGAGACTGGATTATGAGCTCTCGGTGATTCAGACAATGGGATATGTGGATTACTTCCTGATTGTGTGGGATTTTATCCACTACGCGAGAGAGCAGGAGATTATGGTCGGGCCGGGGCGGGGCTCAGCGGTCGGCAGCGTGGTGTCCTACACGTTGGGGATTACGCAGCTGGATCCGATCCGCTATAATCTTCTGTTTGAGCGTTTCCTGAATCCGGAGCGCGTGTCGATGCCGGATATTGACGTGGATTTCTGCTTTGAACGGCGGCAGGAAGTGATTGATTATGTGGTGCGCAAGTA
>JAJQIE010000034.1 GCA_021199395.1 Lachnospiraceae bacterium
GATCCATACGCTGCGGCTGTTTCAGGAACACGATGAAATTGACCGGATTTACCTGGCGATGAGCAGGGATTATATGGATTATGCCAGAGCGCTTGCGGATGAGTACCATATAGAAAAGCTTGCCGCGGTGGTTGCGGGCGGAGAGACGGCGCAGGATTCCATTTACAATGCCCTTAAAAAAGCGCGGGAGGAGAATCCGGAGGATTCCATCGTGCTGATCCACGATGGAGTGCGCCCCTGTGTAGAATACGATGTGATCAGCAAAAATATAGAGAGCGTGAAGATATATGGAAGCGCGATTACGGCTACGCTCTGCTATGAAACCATACTCGTGAGTAAGGACGGCTGCAGGGTGGATGAGGTGCCGCTTCGCAGCGAGAGCTTCGCGGCGCAGGCTCCGCAGAGCTTTTATCTGAAGGATATTCTGGAAGCGCATGAATTGATCCGGATGCGGGAGAGCCGATACGAGAACATGGTGGACGCATGTACGATTTACCGGGCGCTTGGCCGCCAGCCGCATATCGTGGCGGGGAACCGGGGCAATATCAAGGTGACGACGCCGGAGGACGTCTATATGTTCCGGGCACTTTTACAGTACCGGGAAAATGAGCAGGCATTTGGCCTGGCGCAGCCGGATCGGCTTGCCTCCAGGATGAGGCGCTGCCGGGAAAAGAAAGAGTAGGCGAGAAATATGGAACACAAAAAATGGACAGAGGACGCTGTGCTTCAGGAGGATCTGGAGCGGATCGCGGAATCAGAGATAATTGACTGGGAAATGCTCAGGGGAAAGCGCGTGCTTGTGACGGGGGCGACCGGTCTGCTCGGCTCGCTGGCGGCACGGGCGCTGGTGTGCGCGAGTGTTTCCCGCTCTCTGGACATTCGGGTGGCCGCGCTGGTGCGGAATCCCAGGAAGGGAAAAACAGTCCTGGGGGCATTTATGGAGGATGGCCTGGAGCTGGTCGTGGGGGATATTTTAGCGCCGCTTACTGTAGATGGACCGGTGGATTATATTCTGCATGGCGCGAGCATGACTGCTTCAAAGGATTTTGTGGATCGCCCGGTGGAGACGATTTCAACGACTATGAGGGGGACGGAGCATCTGCTGGAGCTTGCGCGGCAGAAGCAGGTGAAGGGCATGGTGTACCTTTCTTCCATGGAAGTCTATGGGATTGTCGGGAATGCTCCGGGCGGCGGGGCGGCAAAGGTTCGGGAGACGGATTACGGCTACATTGACCCGCTGGTAGTGCGCAGCAGCTATTCAGAGGGGAAGCGTATGGCGGAGGGACTTTGCGCTGCGTATGCGCATGAGTATCAGGTGCCGGTAAAGACGGCGCGGCTGGCGCAGACCTTTGGCGCGGGGATCCCTGGGACGGAGAACCGCGTGTTCGCGCAGTTTGCGCGCAGTATTATGAAGGGCGAGGACATCGTATTGCACACGGACGGGAGCAAGGCGCATTGCTACTGCTATACGACGGATGCCGTGCTGGGGCTTCTGACCGTACTTTTGCGCGGAGAAAATGGAGAGGCCTACAATCTGTCCAATGAGGAAACCTACGGAACGATCCGAGAGATGGCCGAAATGCTGATTCAGAACTATCCGCAGAGCGGTTCAAAGCTTGTGTTTGACATCCCGGAAGACGCAAATCAATATGGGTACGCGCCGACCTCACAGATGCTGATCTGTTCGGAAAAAGCGCATGGACTTGGATGGAAGGCACAGGTGGCGCTGCCGGAGATGTTTGAGCGGCTGATGCGGTCGATGGCATATAATGCGCAATGAAATGCGGCGGTTGTAAAGCGGCCGGGAAAGGACAGGACGAAGATGCTCTCGGTAATACTTCCCGCGTATAACGAGGAAAAAATGATACGGAAGGCTTCTGCTGAAATTGACCGGATTCTGTCGGCGGAGAAGATTCCCTATGAGATCGTGTTTGTAAATGACGGCTCGCAGGATCATACCTGGACGGAAATCGAACGCGCGGCCGGGGAGAATCCGAATGTGACGGGCGTGCTCTTTTCGCGGAATTTTGGCAAGGAATCCGCGATGCTTGCGGGGCTGGCGGAGGCGTCGGGCGACTGCTGCGCGGTGATGGACTGTGATCTGCAGCACCCTCCGGAGACGCTGGTAGAGATGTACCGGCTCTGGGAGCAGGGCTATGAGGTCATCGAGGGCGTAAAGCGCACACGGGGAAAAGAGAGCGCATTGCATCGGTTCAGCGCGGGACTTTTTTACAAAATGCTATCAAAAGCAGTAAAAATCGATATGTCCAGGGCGTCGGACTTTAAATTGCTGGATCGCCGCGCGGTGGATGCGCTCTTATCGCTGCCGGAGCGGAATGTATTTTTTCGTGCGCTGTCCTCATGGATCGGCTTTAAGACAGCATCCGTGGAATTCGATGTGCAGGAGCGCACCGAGGGCGAATCCAAGTGGAGCACGCGGTCGCTGATCCAGTATGCGATTAAGAATATTGTTGTTTTTTCGACCGCGGCGCTTCAGTGCGTGACGATTGCCGGAGTGGCGGTATTTGTGGCTGCGGTCATTCTTGGCATACAGACTCTGGTGCGGTATTTTTCCGGGCATGCGGTAGAAGGGTTTACGACAGTGATTCTGCTGATTCTGATCATCGGGAGTCTGGTGATGATCAGTCTGGGCATCATAGGATACTATATCGGAAAAATCTACGAGGAAGTAAAAGGACGGCCCAGATACCTGATTTCAAGGAAAATAGAGCGAAAGGGGCGGTGACGGATGGGGGCTTATTTAAATCCGGGCTGCAAAAGCTTTCAGACAATCAGAAATGGAGTCTATGTGGATAAGACAGGGCTGATTGATTATGTGAACAGCACAATCAATACACCGCTTAAACTCACCAGCTTCAGCCGCCCGCGGCGTTTCGGGAAGTCTTTTGCTGCAAAGATGCTTTGCGCCTATTATGATAAAAGCTGTGACTCTCTTGCGCTGTTTGAAGGGCTGGAGATTTCAGGGAAGCCTTCTTTTCGGAAATATTTGAACAGGTTCGATGTGATTTATCTGGATATCACAAGGTTTATTTCGACCGCTGCTGTTGCGGGGGAGGTTGTGGATGATATTCAGAGAAAAGTAATCGAGGAGTTAAAACTGGAATTTCCCCAGTGCATCAGGGAGGATGAAAGCGTCCTGGCAGATGCACTTTTATCTGTCAGCCAGAAAAACGGTAATATGTTCATCGTAATTATTGATGAATGGGACGCGCTTTTCCGCGAGGAGAAGAATGATGAAGCGTTGCAGAAAAAATATATCCGGCTTCTTCGCAGCCTTTTTAAAAGCGGCACCGCAACAGATGAAACGATTGCAGCCGCATACATGACTGGCATTCTTCCTGTCAAGAAATATGGGAATGAGTCAGCAGTGTCGGATTTTAAGGAATTTACAATGACCAGTCCCGCAAAGCTGGCCAGATATGTGGGATTTACGGAATCAGAGGTAAAAAAGCTCTGTGAAAAATTTCACATGGATCTCGAAGATATGCACACATGGTATGATGGATATTCATTTAGCCGAATTCAGCATGTATATAGTCCAAACTCCGTGATGAATGCCCTGCAGGACGAGGAATTTCAAAATTATTGGAGAAAATCAGAATCATTTGAGAGCCTGAAACAGTATATTGAAATGAATTTTGATGGCCTGAGGGATGCTATCGTTCTGATGCTGGGAGCACAGCGTGTTCAGATTGATACTGGGACATTTCAAAATGATATTACATCTTTTAACAACAGAGACGATGTGTTGACTCTGCTGATTCATTTGGGATATCTGGCATATGATCAGACTCACAGAGAAGTATATATTCCAAACCGCGAAGTAGCTGAGGTATTCCAGTCAGCGGTAAAGGGTGAAAAATGGAAACCGGTGGAGCAGGCAATCAGCTAGGCGCAAAGACTTTTAAACGCAACCATAAATGGAGATAGCGCGGCTGTGGCGGAGGAGCTTGAACTGGTGCATGAGGAATGTTCATCTGTGCTGACTTATAATGATGAGAATTCTCTTGCCTGCTCAATTTACATTGCATATTATACAGCAAGGAATTACTACAAAATTATCCGGGAGCTTCCGGCTGGAAAAGGCTTTGCGGATTATGCGTTTGTGCCACTCAGGAATGCGGAGAAGCCGGCTATGATTGTTGAATTGAAATATGACAGAAATGCTGATACTGCGATAAAACAGATTCACGATAATCGTTACTGTGGGGCATTAAAGGAATATTCTGGGAATCTGTTGCTGGTGGGAATCAATTATGATAAGGACACAAAAGGAGAAACGGCGAAAAAGCATAGTTGTGTAATTGAGAGGGTGTGAAGCAAAGGTGGGTATTATTAAACACCATAAAAGGACGACTCCCCCAGCATCGCTTCACTTCCTGCCTCATAGTCAAACACATACCGCTCGTAGGCGTTGATCACATGCGTATCCTGATATTTGTCGTAGCGCTTGTGCTGGCGTCCGTAGGACATATGGACATGCCCGTGCAGGAAAAAGCGCGGATGGTATTTGTCCATCAGCGTGATAAAGCTTTTGAAGCCCTGGTGCGGCAGATCGCGGCCGTCATTCAGCTGATAGGCGGGCGCGTGCGTCACCAGAATATCAAAGCCGCGGTGGTAAAGAAGCTTCCAGCGAAGCCGCCTTACGCGCCGACGCATTTCCTGCTCCGTATACTGGTAGCTGCCGGGGCGGTAGCGCATCGAACCGCCCAGACCGAGGATGCGGATTCCGTTAAAGACAAAAATGTCGTCGTCAATGCAGATGCAGCCCTCCGGCGCGATCTCGTCATATTTTTCATCGTGGTTGCCGTGGACATAGAGGACGGGAGCGGAGGAAAACGTGGTAAGGAAAGACAGATAGTGCGGATTCAGATCTCCGCACGAGATGATCAGGTCAATTCCTTCCAGCTTGCTTTTGTCAAAATGATCCCAGAGGTAGGCGGATTCCTCATCCGCGATTGCCATTATCCGCATGTCCGTCGACATTCCTTTCCCCATATCAAGAGAAGAAAACCGCTTCTCATAATGCTCCGGAATCTGGCGATTCCGGAGCTGACTTATCGCATATCGTTTCCAGTCCTGCTGTTGCTCAGGACTGTTTTTTAATACCCTGCTGCGCGACGACCGGCTTGGCCTGATCGGTCAGCTCGTAGTCTTCGGGTATGGAGCCAATGACGTTTTCCGCGAGCCAGTCCATTTTGACAACCTGCTCCGGCGTCAGGCTGCTCCCGGAAGCTTCCAGCCGGGCGGCTTCTTTTTTTTCAGAAGCCCTGTCCTGCGCTTTATCAGCGGCGGAAGCGGCGGCTTCCGGAGAGGAGGGGGCTCTCCAGGGCCGGACAATGCCTGTCTGCGAGTACAGGACGCCGGAGAAGGGATTGAACTCG
>JAJQIE010000099.1 GCA_021199395.1 Lachnospiraceae bacterium
GTCCTCGCCAGAGAAATACTGCTCACAGATATGATTGAAAATATCATAGATGCCTGATACCATTTGGTATTTTGGCAGCGTGTAGGTGAAGGTCGGGTCCAAAATAGAGAACTTCGGGAATACACTGTCTCCAAACACATGGCCGATCTTCAGCTTCTGCTCATGGTTGGTGATGACAGCGCCGCCGTTCATCTCGCTGCCGGTTCCGACCATCGTCAGTACACAGCCCACCGGAATGATCTTGGTGCTCGCATCCACATCCTGAAAATTCAGATAATATTTCTGCCAGGGGTCTTCCTGACACCAGGCGGAGATGGAAACGGCCTTGGCGTAATCGCAGCAGGAACCGCCGCCCACGGCGAGGATCAGGTCTACATTGTTTTCTCTTGCAATGCGGCTGCCCTCATAGAGCTTTTCCACCGTCGGATTCGGCATCACGCCGCCATCCTCGACAATGCGTTTTCCGTTGTCGTGGAGCAGCTTTACGACCTGGTCATAGATCCCATTCTTCTTGATGGAGCCGCCGCCGTAAACAAGCTGCACTGTTTCGCCGTACTTCAGCAGTTCCTCGTTCAGACGCTCCAGCGAACCTTCGCCGAAGTAAAGCCTTGTCGGATTGCAATAAGTGAAATTCCCAAGCATGATAAATACCTCCAGATGATGATTTTTCAACGACGGAATCTGCCGTTGAAACTGTTTCCAGCGTTCTGTGACAAGTCAGAGCTATAAGTCCTCTGCCTTTTGCTGATTCTATGATAACGCATTCAGTCTTGAATAACAAATACTTAGTTTGATGCCGTTTGTATGCCTTGCATCTATAGATTGTCCCTGCTATAATAACCATAATAAGATCATAGAGAGGCCGTGCTATGGCCAGTCAAAAACGACAAAGGAGGCGATCAGTATGGATCTGCGGGTATTGCGGTATTTTCTCACCGTCGTGCGGGAGGAAAGCATCAGCGGAGCGGCAGAGGCGCTGCACCTGACCCAGCCAACTTTATCCCGGCAGCTGAAAGATTTGGAGGAGGAATTTGGTGCACAGCTATTTATTCGCGGAAACCGATCACAAAAAATTTCCCTGACGGAAAAGGGAATGCTGCTGCGCCGCCGAGCCGAGGAGTTGATTGAGCTTGCGGATAAGACTCAGGAGGAGATGTTGCTGCAAGATACGGAGATCGGAGGCGACCTGAACATCGGCGGTGGAGAATCGGCGGGAATGCGTCTTATCGCCAGAGCTGCCAGCGACCTGAAAAAGTCCTATCCCAATATCCGGTTTCATCTGTTCAGTGGAAATGCGGAAGATGTAAAGGAGCGTCTGGAACGGGGCTTGCTGGACTTTGGCGTATTTATCGGCCCATCCAGCCTGGAAACATATCATACTCTGCGTCGCCCGGAAACGGACTCCTGGGGATTGCTGGTGCGGGAGGATTCTCCCTTCGCCCAAAATGACAGTATAAAACCCGATATGCTGGAGGGGATTCCGCTGATCGTTTCCCGCCAGGAGCGAGCAGTGCGCTCGCTGGGGGAATGGATCGGGATCGCACCGGAGAAATTGAACATTGTGGCTACTTATAACCTGTTGTTCAATGCGTCCTTACTGGTGGAATCGGGGCTGGGGTATGCTCTTTGTCTGGGCGGTATTATCAATACGTCGAACACCTCTCTCCGTTTTGTTCCGCTGGATCTGTCCGATGTGCTTCATCTGTCCCTGGCGTGGAAAAAATACCAGACACTGAGCAAACCAGCAGAGGTATTCCTGAAAAGAATGCGAGAATTATGTGAGAAGGCCGACAGATAGACCGAATAGTATGTAAAACCTTATTAGAGTACAATAATCTTCTTGCCTTTATTATGTCCATATTCAAAATCATGATGAGCCTGCTTTATCCCTTCCAGATCGAACGGATACTTTTTGTCAATTGTCAGGCTCAGTTTTCCTTCAGCGTAGTGCTTAACTGCATTTGCCAATTCTTCGATCGTCATAAGGCCCTGCGAATACTTAATTTTAATCGTCCAGAGCTCGTTTAAGCTCTTCCATGCTGGTATACCCTTTGACGTCAGGATCGCGGGAAATACGTCTTGCTTCTTCCATTGCTTCAAGAGTCTGCTTGCCATAGCGAGGCATCTCGACAGCGAACGGAAGACCGCCGCGAAGGATACACTGATGGAGAAACATGTTTACTGCACTGGACATATCCAGTCCAAGGTCACTGAACAGGTCTGTTGCCTGCTTTTTGATATCGGAATCGATACGAATTTGAGTTGGTGCTGTAGCCATAGCAATCACTTCCTTTCAAGCTTATAATAGACGCTTTAGTTTACGTTGTCAATCAATTTCGTGATTTTTATAATTTTTGAGACCCTAGGGCAGTGCAAATCTCTGTTTGGCTTCTCCCAGGGAACGGTGCGGGGGTAAAACGCACAAAACGCGAAATCAAATGGAGTATTAACCCCTGCGGCAAAATGGGTGAAAATTATAGCGAAAGACGTTAAATGCCAGAGGCGAGCCAAGGACGGGGAGCGGGCGAAAATCCAAAGCCATGACTGATAATGCTTTTATAGGTTAAAACAATACGGAGGTCCCGATGGAGAGATGGGCGCTTCTATGCGCTATCTTTCCCAGCGCTATACCTCGCCAAACGGCATGACGTCTGCTATTCTGACAGATATCGGCACTGAGGAGCTCGCCCATCTGGAAATCGTGGCTACGATTATCCACCAGCTTACGCGTGGTCTTTCTCCTGAAGAAATCGAAAAAGCCGGCTTTGCTCCTTATTATGCAGATCATACGATCGGCGTATGGCCGCAGGCCGCGGGCGGCGCTCCATTTACGGCTGCAGAATTCCAGTCTACCGGCGATCCGATCACCGATCTGCACGAAGATATGGCCGCGGAGCAGAAAGCGCGCACGACCTACGACAACATCCTCCGGCTTGTAAAGGATCCGGATGTGGTCGATCCGATCCGATTCCTGCGGGCGCGCGAGGTGGTGCATTTCCAGCGTTTCGGAGAAGCCCTGAGAAGCGTACAGGAGGATCTCAACGCGAAAAACTTCTATGCGTTCAATCCCGGCTTTGACACTCCGGCTGCCTGCTTCGCTCCAGCCAGGTCAGATTCCGCGATGTAAATACGCACAGCGCAGCTTCACTGTCCGGCTCGTTGTTCGCGGAAATACTTCCCGATGCAGGCATCGGAGTATCAGACCCGCGGAGGAATATCGTACAATTACAGTCACAAATCCGGCGGAGATCTCCGCCGGATTCAGCTGTCATTTTATAGCATTCTATATTCATTGCCTGCTCTTTGGCGTTTCCAGCATTCATTACCTGCACATTGGCGTTTCCAGCCGGTAAGGCGCTAAACCCGCGGATGGGCGGCGCGGTATACGCGCTGGACGCGCTCTACACCAAGGTTCAGATAATTCTGCGTAGTTGAGACGTCGGAATGTCCGAGCATTTCCTGAACGGATTCCACCGGCGCACCGTTCTGCAGCAGATGCACTGCAAAGGAATGACGCAGCATCTGAGGCGTGATTTCGGAGGTAATCCCTGCTCTGGACGCATAGGATTTCACCAGCTTCCAAAAGCCCTGGCGGCTCATAACGCTGCCGGAGCAGTTTACAAAAAGGTAATCGCTTTCTTTTCCTTTCAGAAGACGCCCTCTCCCATTCTTCAAATATCGCTCCAGCGCCTGTTTCGCTGTATCTCCAAAGGGAATCACGCGCTCCCTGCCTCTATCCGAGCAAACGACGTAATTCAGATTCTGATGAATATCCGCCATGTGGACAGAGATCAGCTCTGTGACGCGCATCCCCGTCGCATACATAAGCTCAAGCATCGCGCGGTCGCGCAGCTCCTTAGGAGTATCCCCTGACGGCTGTTCGAGCAGGCGCGCGACCTCATCCATGCTCAATATTCCTGGAATCTTTTTTTCAATATGGGGAGCCCGGATTGTCTCTGTCGGGTCGTCGGCAATGGCATGCTTTCGGTATATATAATGGAAAAATGATTTCATGGACGCCACACTGCGTGAAACAGTAGCGCTCGACATCCCCTGCTTTTCCAGATACAATATGTAGGAGTTCAGGTTTGTCGCCGTGACATTTCCCACGTCGTCTACCCCATGCTCCGTAAGATAACTCTCCAGCTTCCGCAGATCCCTCTGATAAGAATCAACCGTACTCGCGGACGCGTTCTTCTGTTCCTTCAGATAATCGATAAACAATGGTAATTCCGAACCCATTTGCCAGACCTCAACCTTCGATAGATTCTCCCCTTCCCGCTATAAAAGCAATTCCTGTCATTCTCCCTGTGACTGTATCAGAATTGTAACATTTTCCGGCGGATGTAGAGTATTATACTCAGATTTTCAGGTAAAATCAACCGGATATTTCGCCCGAAAATGCCTTAAAAACAGCAATTTCCGGCTTTTTCACAAGATTTCGGAAAAGGTCTTGCAGCAAATACAAGATATTGTAAAATATTTGTAAATATTTCAACGATTCCGGGAAAGGATATATTCCTTCAGAAAATCATATATCTGTCCCTCCGTAGGCGGACATCCCTTCGCACTGTATGTAAATCCCGCGGTACAACGCCCGATCCCCAGCTTTCCTTTCTTTCCCTGATATCCCTGTCCGATACAGATTTTCTCGTCCAGAAGCTCCAAAAGACCCTCCTTTCGCAGCTGTTCCAGCGCGGGGATGAGATAACCATAGCAGGCGCTGCAGGACTCCACCTCGCTCACCGCATCCGCGAGCTCGACGATTTTGTGATCCCCGGACAGTTCTTCCAGCTCCGGCTTTGTGCCGCAGACCGTAATCTCTGCTTTCTTAATATCCGCACAGCCGATGCCCAACTTCTCCGCCATAAGGATATACGGAACCTCATCCACCGCGTAATGGAGCTGATCGCAGACATATGCGTCCATGAGCACCGGGTCCAGCGCAGCCATAATGCAGTTGCGGACAACCGGATTTCCGCCATCCTCAAAGTCCAGATCGCCGCAGATATGATCTACTACAATAAAATCCTGCCGGATTCCCGCGTTCAGATGCGCGATCGGCTTATGCAGCCCCATCGAGTGAAAACGACGCTTCTCCCGGTTTGGAATCAATCCTTTCATATTTTTAAGCGCGCAGGTGATCCGGGTCTGACAGTGTCCTTTCAGCACCGGCACATTGATCAGGAAATCAAACTCCTCCACGCAGCGGCAAAGATTCAGCTTCATTCCCGCACAGTCCTTTTCAAAAGAAGGCTCTTTTTGCGCGTCGATGAAATCTACTCCGTACTTTTTCGCAAGCCGGTCATAGCCGCATACCTTCGCAACCTCCGACGTCCTGTCCCCTACCCAGGAGCCCTCCGC